>NZ_JBEXSI010000046.1:0-57064 GCF_040613515.1 Streptomyces sp. NPDC006261 | reverse complement strand
AGTTCGAGCGCTTCGCGCTGCTCCGGCGTGGTGCCCGCGGCCTCGGGCCAGGCGAGCGTGGCGAGCTCCCGGCGGCGGGCCTCTGCGGCCGGTGCGGGCGCGGGTGCGGCGGGGGGCGGCGTGGCGGGGCCGCTGCCGGGGGCGGAGGCCGTGGGCCAGCCGCCGGGACGCCGGGCCTGCTCGCCACCGGCCGGGGTGGGCCAGGAGCCGGGCCGCTGGACGGGGGCGGGGTCCTCGGCGGGTGGCTGCGGAGCGGAGGGCTCGGCTGCGGCGGGCGGTGCGTAGGCCGAGGGCGCGGGGGCCGACGCCTCGCCTCGTACGGCGGCACGGGCGGCGTCCGGGCCCGCGGGTGCCGCAGGGGCGGGCTGCGACACGTGGGCCTGCGGGGCGTGGGCCTCGGGCCCGGGGACGTACCCCATGGGCACGGCGGCGGCGGGCGGCGCCGCGAACGAGGCGGCAGCGGCGGCGGACGCACCGCGCTCCAGCCGGTCGAGCCGGGCCTGCATCGACCGCTCGTCGTCGAAGGCGGCGGGGAGCAGGACCCGGGCGCAGATCAGCTCCACCTGGAGGCGCGGCGAGGTGGCACCGCGCATCTCGGTGAGCCCGTCGTTGACCAGGTCGGCGGCGCGGCTGAGCTCGGCGGCGCCGAAGACGGAGGCCTGGGCCTGCATGCGCTCGACGACATCGGCGGGGGCATCGATGAGCCCCTTCTCCCCGGCGTCGGGCACCGCGGCGAGAATCACCAGATCACGCAGCCGCTCCAGCAGATCGGCCACGAACCGCCGGGGATCATTGCCCCCCTCGATCACGCGGTCCACGACCTCGAAGGCGGCTGCCCCGTCACCGGCGGCGAAGGCGTCGATGATCGAGTCGAGCAGCGAGGAGTCCGTGTACCCGAGGAGGGAGGTGGCCATGGCATACGTCACACCGTCGTCGGCCGCGCCGGCCAGCAGCTGGTCCATGACGGACATGGAGTCACGCACGGACCCGGCCCCGGCCCGCACGACGAGCGGCAGGACGCCGTCCTCGACAGGGCTGTTCTCCCGCCCGCACACGTCGGCGAGATAACTGCGCAGGGTCCCCGGAGGAACGAGCCGGAACGGATAGTGGTGCGTACGCGACCGAATCGTCCCGATGACCTTCTCGGGCTCGGTGGTCGCGAAGATGAACTTGAGGTGCTCCGGCGGCTCCTCGACCACCTTCAGCAGGGCGTTGAACCCCGCCGGGGTGACCATGTGGGCCTCGTCGATGATGTAGATCTTGTAACGACTGGAGGCGGGCCCGAAGAACGCCTTCTCGCGCAGATCACGGGCGTCGTCCACACCACCATGCGAAGCGGCGTCGATCTCGATGACATCGATGGACCCCGGCCCGTTGCGCGCGAGGTCCTGGCACGACTGGCACTCCCCGCACGGGGTCGGCGTGGGCCCCTGCTCGCAGTTCAGGCAGCGGGCGAGGATGCGCGCACTGGTCGTCTTTCCACAGCCGCGCGGCCCGCTGAACAGGTACGCGTGATTGACCCGGTTGTTCCGCAGGGCCTGCTGGAGCGGGTCAGTGACATGCTCCTGACCGATGACCTCGGCGAACGACTCGGGGCGGTAGCGGCGGTACAGCGCAAGGGACGACACATCTACGAGGTTATCGGGGCGGACTGACAACCAGCCCCACACGGCCCGCCCGGGGCTTCCCGGCCCAGCTCAGGCGCCGGAACACCGCCCCGGAAGCCGCCGGAACCCCGCACCCGGCCCCGGAACGCAAAAGGGCCCCCCACGCACCCGCCAGAGCCAACCTACCCTTGCTGCCTTCCGGCCCTGGGGGAGTTCAGTCAGATAGCGCCACGTGAGGGGCTGACGCCCACCTTAGCGGATCCCCACCCCCTCCAGTCCACCCACCCGCCCACCCACCCGCCCCGCCGGACGACCTGCACGGCCTCTGCGGACGATCTTCGGGGAACGTGTTCGCGAGCACCCTCCAACGTCTTGTATTGTTTGCGGCGGAGGATTCGCCTAGTGGCCTAGGGCGCACGCTTGGAAAGCGTGTTGGGGGCAACCCCTCACGAGTTCGAATCTCGTATCCTCCGCCATTGCTCTCACCGGGCAATACGTCGAAGGGCCCCGCAGCTTGCTGCGGGGCCCTTCGACGTTGACGGTCTCAGTTCTGGTCTCATGGGAGACATCAGGGACACTTCACTCCGCCGACTTGCCGTCGCCGGGTCGAGTCACAGGACATCGCCTTCACTCAGAAGCGGGTTTCTGCCGACTCAGGACGCAAGCGTCCCCCGCGATCCGCCATTCTGGGTCTGCGCAGGTCCGATTCCGGTCGGAGACCACCGGCACTCGTCTTTGTGAGGTGTCCCATCGGCAAGCCCAGTGGATCAACTCTGGCCGCGTGGCTGAGTGATCTGGAAGTCGACCGGCTTGAGCGGGTCCTGGCAGCTCGCCCGGATGCCGTGTCCCCGCTGGAACCACGATCGTTCGGCGAACTCGCGGACCGCCTTCAGCGCCCGGCGTCGGTGGCCCCGGTGTTGACCGGACTCGCGCTGCCACACCTGCAGGTAGCCGAGACACTGGCGGCATTGGGGCCCGTTCCATGTGCCGCCCTGGCCGATCTGGTGGATGTGACCGGAACGGAGAGCGCTCGCGGGCTGGGCGCGGCCTTGGAGGCGCTGGCGGACCGCGCACTCGTCTGGCCGGACGGCGAAGGGCTGCTGCGCATGGCGGCGCCGTTGCCGCAGGCGTGGGACTCGCCGCTGGGGCTGGACGCCCCGCTCACCCTGCTACTGGCGGACACGACCTCCGAGGAACTGCGCCGCATGCTGGTGGCCCTGGGCATCCCGTCACCCGGCACCACCAAGAAGCATCGACTGACGGCCCTCCTGGAACACCACAGCGATCCGGAGCGGGTGGCCGCGGTGATCGATTCGGCACCTTCGTCCACCCGGAATCTGCTTGAGCGGCGAGCCTCTCACGGGGGTGAACGGGCCGGATCACCGGCGCATTTCCTCATGTTCGGGACCCCGTCGGCCGACTCCGAGCCGATTGTGCGCTGGGCACTGGAGCGGGGACTGCTGGTCCAGGACCGGCACTCCGGGTACGGATCCACACGCATGCCCGCCGAGGTGGCGCTCGCACTGCGCGGTGCCGGCTGGCGCGCCCCCTTCGAGCCCGTCCCGCCCGTCGTGCGGACGGTGTCCGTCACCTCGGCGGAAGTGGACCGGGAGGCGGCGGCCGCCGCCACGGCGTTCGCCGCACATGCCGCGTCGGTTCTGGCGACGTGCTCCGCGGCTCCGCCGGTCCTGCTGAAGTCCGGCGGGGTCGGAGCACGTGAGCTGTCCCGGATCAGCAAGGCGGCGCAGTGCGACGACATGGTCGTACGCCTTGTTCTGGAGACGGCGTACGCCGCCGGGCTGCTGGCCCGGGACGGCGACCATGTCGCGGCAACGGACGGATACGACACCTGGGCGGAACGAGAACCGGCGGAGCAGCTCACGGCGCTTCTCCACGCCTGGCGGACGCTTCCGCTGACTCCGACCCAGGCGCGCGGCGAGGACGGCAAGGCGCGGCCCGCGCTCGCCGGAACACCGCCCTGCGGCGGCTCTCTACAGGCCCGGGAGGGGCTCCTCGCCGCCGCGGCGCAGCTCCCGGCGGACCGGGGAGTGCACAGCCCCGCAGAACTGGGGCCGCTGGTCGCCTGGCATCGCCCGCTCGCCGAGCAGCTTCCCCAGGACACCACGCCTTTCGCCACCGCGATCCGGGAAGCGGAACTGCTCGGGGTCGTCGCCCGCGGCGCCCTGTCCCCCATCGGTGCCGCTCTGCGGACCGACGACGCCGAAGCGCTGACCGCCGCCTGCGAGCGGCTGCTGCCGACGGCCACCAGGGCAGTCCGTTTCGGCGCGGACCTCACCGCCGTCGTCACCGGCACACCGTCCGCCCGCCTCGCCGCACTGCTGGACACCGTCGCTGACAAGGAAGCCGGTGGCACGGCATCGGTGTGGCGGTTCAGCCCCACAACCGTTCGCCGTGCCCTGGACATGGGCCGCACGGCGGAGGCCATCGCGGCAGACCTGGGCGCCGTCGCGGTCGGCGCCCTCCCTCAGCCGCTGTTTTACCTGATCAACGACTCCGCACGCACTCACGGCCGTGTGCGCATCGCCCCCGCTGCCTGTGTGATCCACGGCGAAGAACCCGCTCTCCTCGCCGAACTCGTCACGCACAGAAAGCTCGCCGCCCTCGGCCTGCGCTTGCTGGCACCGACCGTGCTGGTCAGCCGGACCCCACTCGACAAGACGCTCGACACGCTCCGGGCCGCCGGCTACGCCCCCGTTGCCGAGAGGGCCGACGGAACCGTACGCGTCGAAAAGACCCGGCGCCAACGTGCCGCCGCACCGGTCCCGCCCCCACTCCCAGGCCAGCGGCGGCGGCCCGTGCCGACGGTCACTCCGGTGACAGTCGGCCTGAGCGCGCTGGCCGCCAGGCTGCGGGCCGCCCCGCCGATACTTCCGGATCCCGACCCGTTCGGCACCGGGGTCCCCTACGGCACGGACACCGAGGAGATCGTCGCCGGATGCGCGAAGAACCTGGCGTACAGCGATGTCCGCCAGCTCGCCCATGCCATCGCCGCCGGCACAGCCATCACGGTCGAGTACGTCGCCGCCTCGGGCAACCGGACCGTACGTACCCTCAGCGAGCTCGTGCTCGACCCGCCCTATCTGTATGCCTGGTGCCACCTGCGCGACGACGAACGGGTCTTCACCCTTTCCCGCATCCACGCCATCATGCCCGGGTAGCCGGGATCCGCGTCGTGTACTGGGTGTTCGGCCGGCCACTCCGGCGATGCGCACGACCAAGTACCGCGAAGAACCGCCACTACGATCGCCGACCATGGACTGGGTCGAGCGCACCGCGCAGTTGAGGCAGTGGACGAGGAACGGGGCGCGGGCTCCGCACAAGCCGTTGCTGCTCCTGTACGCGCTCAGCCGGTACCAGCAGGACGCCGACGTCGAGCTGCGGTACAGCGCGGTGGAGGAGCACTTGGGGCGGCTGCTCACCGAGTACGGTCCCAGCAATCGGACAACGCCCGCCTACCCCTTCCATCACCTGGTGAGCGACGGCGTGTGGGAGGTGCGCACCGAGCGCGGTCCGGGCAGCCCCGGGACCGGGGTCAGGGAGCTGCGCGCGACCGGCGCCACTGGGCGGCTGACCCCGGAGCTACGGGCGGCACTACGGCGGGAGCCGTCCCTGCTCGGCCGGATGACACGGGTGCTGCTCGATCTGCACTTCCCGCCCTCCCTCCACGGCGAACTTTGCGAAGCCGTCGGCCTGGCGCTGGAGGAGGCCGAGACCGGACCGACATCGGCCACGCGCAGGCAGCGGAACCGGCGGATGCGGGAAGCGGTCCTGACGGCGTACGAGTACCGGTGCGCCTTCTGCGGGTACGACGGCAGGATCGGCGCGGTGCCGGTCGGGCTTGAGGCCGCCCATGTGCGCTGGTGGGCGTTCGACGGACCGGACGACGTCGAGAACGGGCTGTGCCTGTGCTCACTGCACCACAAGCTGTTCGACAAGGGCGTACTCGGTCTCGGCGAAGGCCATGGCAAGGGCCACCGCATCCTGGTCTCGCAGAGCTTCGTCGGCCACAGCACCGCCGCCCGGGAGCACGTCATCACGCTCGCCGGCCGTCCGCTCATCGGCCCCCAGCCGGGCGTCCGCCCCATCGCCGCCGCCCACCGTTCCTGGCACACCAGCCAGGTCTTCCACGGCAGCCCGCGTCCCGCCACGACCGCCTGACCGCCGACCTGGCGGTCACGAGAATTGCACTGGTAAGGAGTGTGATACCAAGAGAATGGTCGCTTGTCTGGCGACGAAGAAGGTAACGGTGACGATTCCCGAGGATCTCCTGGACGAGATCCGTGCGGAGGCGGCAGAACGGGGGATGTCGGCGTACGTCGCCGAGGCGCTGCGCTTGAAGCGCGACCGGGACCGACTGAGGGAGCTGTCGGACTGGCTGCAGGAGGAGCACGGTCCTCTCACCGAGGAAGAGCGCACCACAGCGTTCAAGGAGTTGGAGGGCCTCGACGCCGAGCACGAGCGCCGGCGCGCCACCGGCTCGCACGGCGCCGGAGAAGCCGCGTGAGGAAGCGGTCCGGTGAGCCCGGGCAGCGGCCGCTGCGCGTCTTCGTACTCGACTGCGAAGCCCTGTCCCTGGCCGTGCGCGGCGACCGGAAGATGATCGCGTGGCTCGACCTCGCAGCCCGGGGCGAAGCCGAGGTGGTCGCGTCTCCGATGACGCTGGCGAGGCGTACGACGGCAGAACCACCGAGCAGCGTGGGGACTGGGTGCTTTCCCGGCTCGAAGTCGCCGACATCGGGAAGGACGAGGCCCGCCGGGCCCGCCGCCTGCTGGCGGACGCCGAGCTGCACGGTCACAAGTACGCGATCCACGCGCTACTCGCCGTCGTCGCGCGCCAGCAGTAAGGGCAGGTCACCGTCTTCACCTCGGACGTGGACGACCTGGAGAGGCTGGTCCCGGAGTCGATCGTCGTCAAGAAGGTATGACCCGGCACTCCGGTCTCAGTTCCGGTCTCATTCCAGCCTGTCCAGTGCCGTGCACCATCCGTCCGATGCCCGGCTCCGTTCCAGGTCAGAACAGCCCCGCCCCACTCCGAACCGTCGGACGAACATGTGGAAAGCATGGCGGGGGCAACCCCTCACGAAGTCGCATCTCGTATCCTCCGCCGTTGCTCTCACCGGGCAATGCGCTGAAGGGCCACCGTTCGCGGTGGGGCCCTTCGGCGTTCGTGGTCTCATCTGCAGTCTCCACGAGACTCTTCGGAGCCCTCCGCGCCGCTGTCGTCAGGCTTGTTCGGAGCCCAGCTGCACCGACGGCGAGGAGGTCCTGGCGGAAGGCTCGGTGACCCGAGACTCGAAGCACTCCCGCTCGCCGTCGGCCGACGCCGGCCGGAAGCAGGCCCGGACGGTGCTGCCGACGGTGACCTCGGTCATCCCGGTGTAGACGAAGGCCGCCGCGTCCTCCGCGTTCCCGACACGCACGCTGTGGGTCGGGCCGTCCGCCGTGACGTCCACCCGGTCGCCGATCTCGGTCCCCCAGGTCCGTACCCAGCTCGCACCGCACTTCTCGCTGTGCCGCAGCTCGACGTGGGCTCCGGTGGCTGTGCGGTACGTGGCGAGGGTGTCGGGGCCGATGCCACAGATCAAGCGCATCGGATCCCGCCCTTCGCAGGCGGTCCCATGGCACAGCGGAGCCAAGGAGAAGGGAACGGAGGCGGGCGACGGTTCATCCCTGGGCGCCTCGGAGCCCAGTAGCAGGAAGAGCAGCACGACGGCGACACCACCGGCGATCACGCTGCAGGCCGACGCCAGCAGCACCAGGAGCCTGCTCCGTCCAAGGCGTCGCCGAGGCCCTTCGGTCGTGGCGGCCTCCATGGGCGGTGGCGGCGGACCGTCCGTCGACGGGGAAGGGGCGGGCTGGGGGGTTGCCGCCGAGCGCCGGCTCCAGCTCGACTCGGCGATCTCCCAGAGGGCCAGCGGTCGCCCCTGCGGATGGTCTGCTAGACGGCACAGGTCCTGTACGGCCTGGCGCGGAGGCAGGGCCTTGCCGTTGAGGTAACGCTCCCACGAGGACTTGCTGTACGCCGTCCGCTCCGCCAGTGCGACCAGGCTCAGCCCCGCATCGGCCCGCAGTTCGCGCAACGCCGTGATCAGCCGGGTATGTTCCGGGGTCACGTCGGACCTGCCTCCCGCAAGGCATTCCACGTGGGCGGGTCGATGACTCCGTTCACGATCAGCCCGTTCCTCTTCTGCAAGTGCTCGACCGCTCGTCGCGTCTTCGGGCCGAAGACACCGTCGATGTCCCCCGGCACGGTACCCGCCCGGCGTAGCAGGCACTGGGCCTCGGCCACTTCGAGGCCCACCTGGGTGTTGGAGAGGAGCATGTCCGCGGTCGGGCTCAGCCCCGCGCGCCAGCGGCCGTCGCGTCTCTCCATGCGGCAGGTGTAGATGACCGGGACCAGGGTCTCCGACACGGTGGCCGGCGCGGTCGCGACGGCCTCCTCGCGCTGGTGGGCGAGCTGGGTGCGGGCCTCGGTGAGCCGCACAGCCAGCAGGAGGGCCACAGAGACGGAGAGTACGGTGACCACGGTCGCCGCGATGAGCGCTGCGCGCAGGTGGCGCCCGGACGGCTGCCGCTCCCCGGGGACCTGGACCTGGGCCGGGGCCGCGGTCGGGCTCTCGGGCGCCCGGGCGGCGGCCTGCCGTCCCTCCGACCAGCATTCGGCCGCGCTCTCGTGCAGCGCCAGCAGGCGGGCCGGATCCTCGCCGCAGACCCGGGACATGGCCGCCACGGCCTCCTGCGGCGGCAGGGACCTACCGTTCAGGTACCTCTGCCACGACTTCGCGCTGTATCCGGTCCGCGCGGCCAGTTGCCGCGAGCTGAGTCCGCTGCGGTCCTTCAGCCCGCGCAGCCGGACCATCAGCTGACGGGCGGGCGGAGGCAGTTCCGCGGGCATTTCCTTCCAGCGGGGCACGCTTTTCCCATCACGTTCCGGACCGCAGGCGCGGCCTCCAGGCATCGGTCCCATTCTGCCTCAGCTGCCACGGGCGGCACAGAGCGAGAACCTGCCGCGACAGCCTGGCGGGCGTCCGCTCGGACGCGGAACCGGCCGCCCCTCCGACCTCGTCATCCCGCCGCAGGGACTTGGCGGGCGGCATCTCCGCAGGCCGGAACGCGGGACGTCCCGGGACGGGGTCACTTCCGCGGCAGCTGTGGCCGACCGCCGCGCCGCTCCTGCAGTCTCGGTGTCGAACCGGCCGGATGCGGTCGGCGCCATTCACGCCACCTCACAGGAGTGTCCCCATGACGCCGAACGGAAAGCTGCCGGCGATCCGGCTCACCGCCGGACTGCCCGTGTCCGCCACCCTGTTGACGGCGCCCTCCGCCAGCGGCACGTATGACTGCGCCTACCCCCGCGTGTGCCGGTAGGGCGGCTCGCATTCCGGCCGCAACGTGTTCGGGGGTTCCAGGACACCTGTCAGCACAACATCCCGCACGGTGGCCGGGACCGGACAGACGCAGTCGTCACCACTCGTGACCACGAATCCGGCTGGCTGCTCGACGTGGGCGCCTCCCCGGACGCGTACATCTGTACGCCGCACCACACTGCAGTGAACCTCGGTGACTACGCGAGCCCCAACGGCGGCACCTGGGCGGGCGTCGTCGACACCATCAAGACCTGGAGCGACGACGGAAGGTGCGACCGCACCTTCCAGGTCCGGCAGGAGGGCGTCTCCCAGACCAACGAGGGGGAGCCCGCGTGTTTCTGGTGATGCCAGACCCGAGGCAGCATTCTGTATACCTTGCGAAATTGAGAGACATCCACGAAGCCCTCATCAGGGCTCGTGAAGAAAGTCGTATCCGAAATGAACCCACGAACCAGAAGGGTAGAATCGTGCAACGAGCATCCATGCCGGTCCGCACGCGGATCGGAGCGCTGGGAGCACTGTCCCTCCTTGTCGCCGCCGGCCTGACGGCCAGCCCGGTGATGACGACACCGGCCCACGCCGCCTATGGACCCTGCAACACCACCTCATGGCGTGACGTTCCCACTCTCGGCGGGAAGAACGACTACAAGATTCCGGCCCGCTCGGGCAATGGAATCTCCTGCTACCTGAGCTACTACGAGGGCTCTTCCTCGGCGGTCAAGGCTCTTCAGCAGGCCATCACCATTTGCTACCCCGGCACCTGGGCCTCCACGAGGATCCACAACTCCGGTGGCGTCGACGGCGTCTACGGCACCGGCATGGTCGAGGCGGTGAGGTGGCTGCAGATCAACGAGCTCAACCTCGCCGGCAGCGCGGACGGCGCCTACGGTCCCCAGACGCGAGGGAAGATGCGGTGGCCCCACTACTACGATCGTGGTGCGCTGCTGAACTCCTGCAGCAACCCTTCCACGCTCTGACCCGGCCGGCCGGGCATCATCCGGTGACGTTGCCGGACTGCCCGAAGGCCACTGTCGGCTCACAGCGGATTCGCAGGCTGCGACGGGGAGGCCAAACCGCCACGAAGGGCCTCGCCGGAAAGGCGGCTACCGGGGAGGGAAGCATGAGCCGTACCCCTCAAGCCCTACTTCCGGGGCGGGCCCGCTGCATTCCGATATGCGTCTCGGCGTGGGCCAGCGAAGAGACGCTGCAAGAAAGCCATCTCGATACGCCTGGCTGCGTCGCCAGTCAATTCGCACACCACCAGAAGGTTCCAGGCTGCTGCATGGGGCAGCCTTCATATCAGCGAGGAAACAGTGCACAAGCGACGGATAGTTCTTGCGGCCACTCTGGCCGTCATGGGATTCGCACTTCCGGCCTGCAGCGGCGACGAGGAAGGGGTGGCGGCGCAGGATTCGCCGTCGGCACCGGCACCGGCCCCGCCCATGCCCACGCCCACGCCCACGCCCACGCCCACGCCGAGCAGCGAAACCCCGGCTGCCGACGACAACAGTGGAGACAGTGGTAGCACGCCGGCCGAGGGAGACGTCACAGAGCCGGGGGCAAAGCTCAAGGTCGGCGACAGGGCCGTCCTGCCGTTCAAGTACACGAGCGACAAGAAGGGCACCATCGCCCTGACCGTCACAGCGATCGAGAAGGGCACCGAAGCCGACATGGCCGCCTTCGGTGACAAGGCGAAGGGCATGACGCCCTACTTCATCAAGATGAAGGTCGAGAACGTCGGCGGCACCGACCTGTCCTACGCGTCGCTGAAGCTGGACGGCGTGCTGGAAGGCGGTGCGGGCACAGGCGTCATATTGATGGGCGACATTCCGGGCAAGTGCGACAGGGAGACCGCACCCCGCGAGTTCACCACCGAGGGTGCGTCGTACGAGACCTGCTCGCTCAGCGCCACGAAGACCGCGCCTGTCACCGGCGCCAAGTTCGACGAGGGCGACGCGTACAGCAACAGCCCGGTCATCTGGGCCAACTGAAGCAAGGTTCACCCCATGCCGCAGCCGAGGCTTGGCACCATCGGGGGGATGGCCGCGTACCCCGACGAGAAACGGTGTGTGCGGACTTACGGAAGGCGCTGACAAAACTGAGGCGTCAGGTCATGACTTCTCCCTTGTCACCGCGAGCGGCGGATCACCGGCCACGAGCAAGCCGGCCAAGGACTGCGAGCCAGCCCTGCCGGACCACAAGCCTGCCTGGCAGGACGGCCCGAAAGCCACTGTCGCGGCGCCAGCGCTGCCCGCACGAGTTCGACTCTCGTATCCTCCGCCATTGCTCTCACCGGGCCATACGTCGAAGGCTCCCGCAGCTTGCTGCGGGAGCCTTCGACGTTGACCGTCTCCGTCAGGAAGACGCGTCACGCCTTGTGCGGTCCGTCGCCCGTCGCGCCCTGCCCAGTCCTTGAAGAAGTTCCCGCGTCGGGTAGTAGGCGTGCAAGGCCGCCTCACTGCCTGAGCCCAGCGCCGTCATGATCCGCTGCAAACGGGCCGAGCGCAGGTCGCCTGCCACGACGATGCGCGGGTGCTGGCCGGCCGGCGGGCAGTAGCCGTCGGCGTCCCGGACGAGGTCGCCTGCGGGGGCGGTGGGTGCGCTGCCGATGCTGAGGTACGTCATGTCTGCCGTCACCCTGTGCCGTCCGCCGGACCGGCTCAGCATGTCAGCTGTCACCGTGGCCGCGCCCGCCTGCTGCAGCGTCAGGTGCTGGACAGGCAGGAACGTGACGCGGGGGTCGTGGCGGGTCTCCTCCGCCTTGTACGTGTCCGCCTCCGGGTACGCCACGAGCAGGCGGGTGGCGGTGGCCGGGCGGCCGGGCGGCCGCCTGCATGGTGGACCGGGCGCCGTTCTTGTCCGCACCCGGCCCTGCGATGTCGGCCCGCTTCTTCAGCTCACTGTGGAGGACGAACGCCTCATGGCCCACAGCTCCCAGACCGTCCTTGCGCACCACCCGGTCCGGCGCGCCTGCGCTTCCCGGCCCGGCGCCTCGTTGCGCCGCATACCCGTACGGCCCTGTGCCACCGCTTCCTGGGCACTCTCCCACTCTTCCCAAGCCGTGCGTGCTCCCCCCGTCGTGCAGCGGCGGGCCTTGCCTCGGTGACGGTCCGCCGGACGGAATGAGTTATCACCTGCCATCCCGGCTCGGTCCCCGCCTCGGAAGCCCCGTCGCTCCACCTGTGCTCGTACGGCAACCGAAGGGCGCTTTTCGGACAACCCTGGTCCATCTGGGGGACCCCAGACAACCCCAGGCACCACGCACCCCCTCTCACAGACCGGACACAGCGTCGCCACAGGCGAGTCGGGGCCGTGCTGTTCGTCCGCGTCCCAGCACGCACTCGGAAAGCCGGAAGTACGAGGAATGATGACCAGATCCCAGCAGGGCCGCACCAGCCGCCTCACCCGCCCCTCGATCGCCATCGCCGCGGCCGTCGCCGTGACGGCGGGGGTCGTCGCCGCCGCGCCCGACGCGAAGACGACTGCGGCAGGGCCGAAGCTCAGCCTGATCGCCGCCTCCAAGTCGGTGACGCTCGACTCGTGGAAGGAGGATCCCGGGGTCTATCTCGATCTCGGGACCTACCTCACCTCCGAGAACGGCGCGTTCGAGTTCAAGGTGACCCGTAAGTCCTACAAGGATCCGGTCGTCGCCTCGCAGATCATCCGGGACGGGAAGAAGACGCGGACCAAAGCGCTTCCCGCGGGGCTGGTGAAGGACTTCTCCGGGCTGCCGGGCTTCATGCAGGTCAGCGTCGTCGACGCGGCGGGGAAGACGGTGCTGAAGAAGACCGAGAGCTTCTGTCCCAACAACGCCTCCGGGCGGGTGCGGCCCGACGCCCCCGCCAACTCGAAGTATCCGCAGAGCTGTCCCGTCAACCCCTTCACCCTCGGCTCCGTCTGGGGCGTGGAGAACGGGTGGGCGGCCAACACCTACGCCGGGTACTACTCCGAGCCGGTCCAGCTGCCCGTCGGCACGTACACCGCCAAGGTCTCCGTGACCAAGAAGTACCGCGACCTCTTCGGGATCGCGAACAAGCCGCAGAGTGTCAAGGTCGTCGTTCGCGAGCGGAGTTGGGAGGGGGAGGGCGAGGAAGGCAGTGAAAGCGGTGGTGGTGTGTCCGCTTCGTCTGCCGACGCCGCCGCCGCCTCTAAGGACGCCTCCAGGTCCGCGCACGACGCCCACGCCGGGCACGGTGCCGCAGCCGCCCCGGCCCCCTCCGGCCACGCCGGGCACGGCGCGCCCGCCCGCACCGACGCCCCCGCCGCCGCGACGACCGGTGCCGGGGCCACGTTCAACGTCGGTCACGGGCCCTACCCGCCGGCGCCGCCCGCCCTCCCCTGGGCGCTCAAGAAGCAGGCCGCCGAGAAGCAGGCCGGGAAGGGCGCCTCCGCGGCGCAGGGGTTCTCCGCCGCTCGTGTCGGTGACCGGGCCGGGCAGACCGACGGGTCGCGGCAGGCGCCCGGGGTGCAGCCCAACGCCAAGCGGCCCACCGGCAAGGCGACCGTGCCCAACGTGCCCAAGCCCGACCTGCGCTCGCTGCCCGCGTACGGCATCACCGTCAGCGACGGCTACGAGGACGTGCCCGGCAAGGACTACCTCGCCTTCAGCGCCAACGTGTGGAACGCGGGCCCGGCCAGGCTCGTCGTCGACGGCTTCCGCTCCCCGGGCAAGAAGCTGATGGACGCCTACCAGTACTTCTACGACGCCAAGGGCAAGCAGGTCGGCTACACCCCGACCGGCACCATGGAGTGGGACCCGCGCCCCGGCCACGAGCACTGGCACTTCACGGACTTCGCCAGCTACCGGCTGCTGAAGGCCGACAAGAAGGAGACCGTGCGCAGCGGCAAGGAGGCCTTCTGCCTCGCCAACACCGACGCCGTCGACTACACGGTGAAGAACGCCAACTGGCACCCGGACAACACCGACCTGTCCACCGCGTGCGGCCAGGAGAACTCGATCTCCGTCCGCGAGGTGCTCGACGTCGGCTCCGGTGACACCTACACCCAGGATCTGCCCGGCCAGTCCTTCGACATCACCAACCTGCCGAACGGCACGTACTACATCCAGGTCCTCGCCAACCCGGAGAACCAGCTCAAGGAGACCGACTACACCAACAACAGCGCTCTGCGGAAGGTCGTCCTCGGCGGCAAGAAGGGCGCTCGTACGGTGAAGGTACCGGCGCACCACCTGGTGAACGCCAACTGACCTCGCTTCCACAGGGCGGATTGTCCGCTCAGTGACTCGCCTCCGGCCCCGGGACTCCCTTCCCGGGGCCGGAGGTGTGGCTCGGCCGTTCACCGTGAAGGCGAGTGAAGGCGAGTGAAGGCGACCGGGAGTCAGCCCTCATGCACCAGGCTGGGCAACTGATCACCCGGCTTCGCGCGGGTCGTCAGCGGCCCGTCGGCCCACGACCTGCCCCATGACGTCCGCGTCCAGGCAGGCGGTGCCCTCCTCGCCGCTCACCGTGCCGGACGGTGACGAGGAGCAGGACGACCAGGGCCCCGCCTCCCGTGAGGAAGGCGGGCACGTCCTCCATGACCACGGCGACGACGAGGGCCGGAAGATGAAGGTGGGGTCAGTCCTCACCCTCCAGATTGCCCTCGGTCTCCAGGTAGACCTGGCGCAGCGCTTCGAGGACCGCAGGGTCCGGCTTGGCCCACATGCCGCGCGACTCGGCCTCCAGCAGGCGTTCCGCGATGCCGTGCAGGGCCCAGGGATTGGCCTCCTGGAGGAACTGGCGGTTCTCCGGGTCCAGGACGTACGTCTCGGTGAGCTTGTCGTACATCCAGTCGGCGACGACTCCGGTCGTGGCGTCGTACCCGAAGAGGTAGTCGACCGTGGCCGCCAGCTCGAACGCGCCCTTGTAGCCGTGGCGGCGCATCGCCTCGATCCACTTCGGGTTGACGACCCGGGCGCGGAAGACGCGGGAGGTCTCCTCGACGAGCGTGCGCGTGCGGACGGTCTCGGGGCGGGTGGAGTCCCCGATGTAGGCCTCCGGGGCCTTGCCCTTGAGCGCGCGCACGGTGGCGACCATGCCGCCGTGGTACTGGAAGTAGTCGTCGGAGTCCGCGATGTCGTGCTCGCGGGTGTCGGTGTTCTTGGCGGCGACCTCGATGCGCTTGTAGGCGCTCTCCATCTCCTCGCGGGCCGGGCGGCCGTCGAGCTCGCGGCCGTAGGCGTAACCGCCCCAGACCGTGTAGACCTCGGCGAGGTCGGCGTCGGTGCGCCAGTCACGGGAGTCGATGAGCTGGAGGAGGCCCGCGCCGTACGTGCCGGGGCGGGAGCCGAAGATCCTGGTCGTGGCCCGCCGCTCGTCGCCGTGCTCGGCCAGGTCGGCCTGGGAGTGGGCCCGTACGTAGTTCTGCTCGGCGGGCTCGTCGAGCGAGGCGGCCAGGCGTACGGCGTCGTCGAGCAGCCCGATCGTGTGCGGGAACGCGTCCCGGAAGAAGCCCGAGATGCGGAGCGTGACGTCGATACGGGGGCGGCCCAACTCCTCGTACGGAATGGGCTCCAGGCCGGTCACGCGGCGCGAGGCGTCGTCCCAGACGGGCCGGATGCCCAGCAGCGCGAAGGCTTCGGCGATGTCGTCGCCCGCCGTGCGCATCGCGCTGGTGCCCCAGAGGGAGAGGCCGACCGAGGTGGGCCAGTCGCCGTTGTCGGTGCGGTAGCGGGTGAGGAGCGAGTCGGCGAGGGCCTGGCCGGTCTCCCAGGCGAGCTTGGAGGGGACGGCCTTCGGGTCGACCGAGTAGAAGTTGCGGCCGGTGGGGAGCACGTTGACCAGGCCGCGGAGCGGGGAGCCCGACGGGCCTGCGGGGACGAAGCCGCCGTTCAACGCGTGTACGGCGTGGGTGAGTTCGTCGGTCGTCGCCGCCATCCGCGGGACCACCTCGGTGGCGGCGAAGACGAGGATGTCCGCCACGGCCTCGGGAAGGCCCCCGGCGACCCCTGCTACTGCCGCCGGGTCCCAGTCCGCGTCGTCCATCGCCTGGACGAGCGCGCGGGCCTGCTCCTCGATCTCGTCGGCGGCGGTGCGGGTGGCGGCCGACTCGTCGAGCCCGAGCGCCTCGCGGAGCCCCGGCAGCGATGCCGTACCGCCCCAGATCTGGCGGGCGCGCAGCACGGCGAGGACGAGGTTGACCCGGTCGTTCCCGGCCGGCGGGTTGCCGAGCACGTGCAGCCCGTCGCGGATCTGGACGTCCTTGATCTCGCAGAGCCATCCGTCGAGATGCATGATGAAGTCGTCGAAGCCCTCGTCCTCCGGCCGGTCCTCCAGGCCGAGGTCGTGGTCGAGCTTCGCGGCCTGGATGAGCGTCCAGATCTGCGCCCGGATGGCCGGCAGCTTGGCCGGGTCCATCGCGGCGATCTGGGCGTGCTCGTCGAGGAGTTGCTCGAGCCGCGCGATGTCGCCGTAGCTGTCGGCGCGGGCCATCGGCGGCACGAGGTGGTCGATCAGCGTGGCGTGGACGCGCCGCTTGGCCTGCGTGCCCTCGCCCGGGTCGTTCACGAGGAACGGGTAGATGAGCGGGAGATCGCCCAGGGCGGCGTCCGGGCCGCAGGCGGCCGACAGGCCCGCGTTCTTGCCCGGCAGCCACTCCAGGTTCCCGTGCTTGCCGAGGTGGATCATCGCGTCGGCGCCGAAGCCGTTGTCGTCGGCGGAGGCGGCGATCCAGCGGTAGGCGGCCAAGTAGTGGTGGGAGGGAGGGAGATCGGGGTCGTGGTAGATGGCGATCGGGTTCTCGCCGAAGCCGCGCGGCGGCTGGATGAGGATGAGGAGGTTGCCGCGCCGCAGGGCCGCGAGGACGATGTCGCCCTCCGGGTTGGCGGACCGGTCCACGAACATCTCACCCGGCGCCGGCCCCCAGTGCCGCTCCACCGCGAGGCGCAGCTCCTCCGGGAGCGTGGCGAACCAGCGGCGGTAGTCGGCGGCCGGGATACGGACCGGGTTCCTGGCCAACTGCTCGTCGGTCAGCCACTCCTGGTCGTGGCCGCCCGCCTCGATCAGCGCGTAGATCAGCTCGTCGCCGTCGCCGGAGACCAGCCCCGGGATGTCGGCCTCGGGCCCGAAGTCGTACCCCTCGGCGCGCAGCCGCCGCAGCAGGGCCACGGCACTGGCAGGCGTGTCGAGACCGACGGCGTTCCCGATCCGGGAGTGCTTGGTCGGGTACGCGGAGAGCACGAGGGCGATGCGCTTCTCCGCGTTCGGAATGCTCCGCAGTTTGGCGTGCCGTACGGCGATCCCGGCGACCCGGGCCGCACGCTCGGCGTCGGCGACGTACGCGGGCAGCCCGTCCTCGTCGATCTCCTTGAACGAGAACGGGACCGTGATCAGCCGGCCGTCGAACTCCGGCACCGCGATCTGGGTGGCCGCGTCCAGCGGGGAGACGCCCTCGTCGTTCTCCTCCCACGCGGCGCGCGGGCTGGTGAGGCAGAGCGCCTGGAGGATCGGAACGTCGAGCCCGGTCAGCGCGCCCGCGTCCCACGACTCGTCGTCGCCGCCGGCGGAGGCCTCGGCAGGCCGGGTCCCGCCCGCCGCGAGGACGGTGGTCACGATGGCGTCGGCGGCGCGGAGCGCGTCGATCAGCTCCGGCTCGGGCGCACGGAGGGACGCCACGTACAGCGGGAGCGGGCGGGCCCCCGCGTCCTCGACCGCCGTGCACAGCGCGTCGATGAACGCGGTGTTCCCGCTCATGTGGTGGGCGCGGTAGTAGAGGACGGCGACCGTCGGCGCACCCTCGGGCACCTCCCGGGCCACCCGCTCCAGCGGGCCCCACGCGGGGGCCGGGGCGGGCGGCTCGAAGCCGTGGCCGGTCAGCAGCACGGTGTCGGACAGGAACCGCCCCAGCTGCTCCAGGTTGGCGGGCCCGCCGTGCGCGAGGTAGGCGTGCGCCTCGGCCGCGATCCCGATCGGCACGGTGGAGGCGGCCATCAGCTGCGCGTCGGGGGCCTGCTCACCGGTCAGGACGACGACCGGCCGCCCGGTGGCCAGCACCGCGTCGAGCCCCTCCTGCCACGCGCGTACACCGCCGAGGAGACGGACGACGACGAGGTCGACGCCGTCCAGCAGTTGCGGGAGGCCGTCGAGGTCGACGCGGGAGGGGTTGGCGTACCGGTAGCTGACCGGTCCCTCGGACGCTCGGGCGCTCAGGAGGTCGGTGTCGGACGTCGACAGGAGCAGGATCATGCTGCGTCAGGCCTTCCTCGGGGTGTCCACGCCCCGGGCGGTGTCGGAGGGGTCTCCCCGCATCCGGCTCAGAGAACCGGGCGCTGCGCCCGGCTCGGAGAACCGGGTGCTCGGGGAAGGGAGTTCCTGACTCGCCCGGCCGGTGGTGGCGGCCGTGCTCACAGTGGCGGGACCGCGCCGGAATCTCACCGGGCTTCCTCCCCTGTCGCCGTCTGGCGATGGCGGCCTGAACGGACCACCGCCTGCATCCTAAGCGGCGGGGGTGGGAGCGGGGCAGGGGGCGGGGGTGCGGCGGTGATCACTGCCAGGCCCGCGTGTCACTTACGAGGCGGGGCCTGTCCCGCAGGTCACAGGCGCACACCGACGGTGGGACCGGCCCGGTCGGTATGCTCGCCGCCATGCCCGACTCCGCCCCCTCGCCCCTTTCCGCGGGCGGCGTCTCCCCCCGCACCGGTGGCGACGCCTGCCCGGGAACGCTGCGGCTGCACCGGGCGGACGACGGGTCACTGGCCCGGGTACGGATTCCCGGCGGCGTGCTGAGCGCGGATCAGGCGGAGGCGCTGCTGGCGGCGGCCGCCCGGTTCGGGGACGGTGAGCTGCATCTCACCTCGCGGGGCAACGTACAGCTGCGCGGCCTCGGTACGGAGTGCGGCGGCGAGCTGGCCGGCCTGCTCACGGCCGCGGGCCTCCTGCCCTCCGCAGCACACGAACGGGCCCGCAACATCGTGGCCTCGCCGCTGGCGGGCCTGGACGGTTCGCCGTCGCTCGGGCGCTGGCTGACCGGGCTGGACGAGCTGGTGTGCGCTTCGGCGGCCGCCGCCACCCTGTCCGGCCGCTTCCTCTTCGCCCTGGACGCGGGGCGGGGTGATGTGGACGCGCTGGGAGCGGACGTGACGCTGATCGCGGACGGGCCCCCGGGGGCTGCGCTGCTGCGGATCGGGGCGACCGACGAGGTGTTCCGGGTCCCGGTCGCCCATGCCCCGCGCGCGGCGCTGCTGGCCGCCGAGGAGTTCCTGCGCGCGGCCCGGGACTCGGGCGCGTGGCGCGTGAAGGACCTGCCCGGCGACGTACGGGCAGCGCTGATCCGCACCATCGGCTCGGCGGCGGGCCCGGCGCTCCACCGCCCCCGCCCGCGTACGGCGACGCCCCCGGCCCCCGGACCGCACGGCTCCACGACCGCGACCGCGCTGAGCACCGACGTGCCCCTGGGGCGGCTCACCTCCACCCAGTGGCGGCTGCTCACGGGGACAGCCAGGCGGTACGGCGGCGAGCTGCGGCTCACCCCGTGGCGCGGGATCGTCATCCCCTTCGGAGCCGGCCGGGACGAGGCTGCGGAGGCACTCCGCGCGCTGTCCGCGTCCGGCCTGATCACCGCCCCCGACTCCCCCTGGACCGGCGTAGGCGCCTGCATCGGCCACCCCGGCTGCGCGAAGTCGCTGTCCGACGTACGGGCCGAAGCGGGGGCCGCTGTCGGACGGCCCGGGCGGCTACCTGTGTACTGGTCCGGGTGCGAACGCCGCTGCGGCCACCCTCACGGGGAGTGGATCGACGTGGTCGTCACGCCGGACGGACACCGGATCTCCCACGTACGGGGAGAGCGCCGGGACCCCCCAAGGGCCGTGCGCAACGACCCGGCGGCACTCGCGGCGGCGGTGGCCGCGGCCCGCGCCTGAACACCCTTCCTTGATGAGCTCACGGCAGAAGAAAGCGACAGCACTGTGCACCAGTACGAGAAGGACGGACCGGCGATCTACCGCCAGTCCTTCGCCACCATCCGCGCGGAGGCGGATCTGGCCGGGCTGCCCGCCGACGTGAGCCAGGTCGCCGTCAGGATGATCCACGCCTGCGGCATGGTCGACCTCGTGACGGACCTCGCCTTCTCGCCGAACGCCGTGGCCGACGCCCGCGCGGCACTGCGTTCCGGCGCGCCGATCCTCTGCGATGTGGCGATGGTGGCCAGCGGGGTCACCCGCAAGCGGCTGCCCGCGAACAACGACGTGGTGTGCACGCTGTCGGACCCGTCCGTGCCCGAGCTGGCCGCGAAGATGGGCACGACCCGCAGCGCGGCGGCTCTGGAGCTGTGGCGGGACCGGATGGAGGGGGCGGTGGTGGCGGTGGGCAACGCCCCGACGGCCCTGTTCCGGCTGCTGGAGATGATCGAGGAGGGCGCCCCGCGCCCCGCCGCCGTCATCGGCGTCCCGGTCGGCTTCGTCGGCGCGATGGAGTCGAAGGAGGCCCTGGCGGAGCACGTGTCGGGCCTGGAGCACCTGATCGTGCGGGGCCGGCGGGGCGGCAGCGCGATAGCTGCGGCTGCCCTCAACGCCATAGCCAGCGAGGAAGAGTAGTGACTTCTCCAGTGACGGACATCAGCAAGGGCGGCGGCAGGCTGTACGGCGTCGGGCTCGGCCCCGGCGACCCGAACCTGATGACGCTGCGGGCCGTCCAGGTCATCGGCGAGGCCGACGTCATCGCGTACCACAGCGCCCGCCACGGCCGCTCGATCGCCCGGTCCATCGCCGCTTCGCACCTGCGCCCCGACCACATCGAGGAGCCCCTGGTCTACCCCGTCACGACGGAGACCACGGACCACCCGAGCGGCTACCGGGGCGCACTGGAGGAGTTCTACGAGAAGGCCGCGGCCCGCCTGGCGGCACACCTGGACGCGGGCCGGACGGTCGCGGTCCTCGCCGAGGGCGACCCGATGTTCTACGGCTCGTACATGCACATGCACAAGCGGCTGGCCGACCGGTACACGACCGAGGTCATCCCCGGCGTGACGTCCGTCAGCGCGGCGGCGGCCCGCCTCGGCACCCCTCTCGTCGAGGGCGAGGAGATCCTCACCATCCTGCCCGGCACACTCCCGGAGGAGGAGCTGACGGCCCGTCTCGCCGCCACGGACACGGCGGTGGTGATGAAGCTGGGACGGACGTTCCCGGCGGTGCGCGGGGCGTTCGAGGCCTCGGGGCGGCTGCCCGAGGCACGGTACGTGGAGCGGGCGACGATGGCCGGGGAGCGCACGGGCGACCTCGCGGACATCGACCCGGCGTCGGTGCCGTACTTCTCGGTGGCGGTGCTGCCGAGCCGTGTGGACGCGGTCAGGCCTTCGGGGGTGGCGGTCGGCGAAGTGGTCGTCGTCGGCACCGGCCCGGCGGGCCCGCTGTGGCTGACGCCACAGACGCGCGGGGCCCTGGCGGCGGCCGACGCCCTGGTCGGCTACACGACCTACCTGGACCGGGTCCCGGTCCGTCCCGGCCAGGCGCGGCACGGCTCGGACAACAAGGTGGAGTCGGAGCGGGCGGAGTTCGCGCTGGACCTGGCCCGCCGGGGACGCCGCGTCGCCGTGGTCTCGGGCGGCGACCCCGGGATCTTCGCGATGGCGACGGCGGTGCTGGAGGCGGCCTCGCAGGAGGAGTACGCGGACATTCCCGTACGGGTCCTGCCCGGGGTCACCGCGGCCAACGCGGCGGCGGCGCGCGCCGGCGCACCGCTGGGCCACGACTACGCCACGATCTCCCTCTCGGACCGCCTCAAGCCGTGGGAGGTCATCGCGGAACGCCTGCGCGCGGCGGCCTCGGCGGACCTGGTGCTGGCGTTGTACAACCCGGGCTCCAAGTCCCGTACGTGGCAGGTCGGCAAGGCCCGCGACCTGCTCCTGGAGCATCGCTCGCCGGACACCCCGGTGGTGCTGGCCCGGGATGTGGGCGGCCCGACGGAGTCCGTACGTACGGTACGGCTGGCCGATGTCGACCCGGCGGAGGTGGACATGCGGACGCTGCTGATCGTGGGCTCGTCGCAGACGCGCTGGGTGCGGCGGGACGGGACGGGCGAGTCCATCGTGTGGACACCGCGCCGCTACCCGGAGGTTCCGGAGCCATCCGCGTAGAGCTCCCGTACGACCCACTCCACGGCCGCCTCGGGCGTAGCGGCCACCGGCACTCCCTCGGGAACCGGTGGCCGCCGCACCACGACGACGGGAATCCCGGCCTCGCGGGCGGCGGTGAGCTTGGGGGCGGTGGCCTCTCCCCCGCTGTCCTTGGTGACGAGGACATCGAGGCGATGGCGCCGGATGAGCTCGCGCTCACCTTCACGAGCGAACGGCCCCCGGTCGAGCAGGACTTCCATCCGTGCCGGGCAGGGCGGCTCCGGCGCGTCGACGGACCGCACGAGAAACCACAGGGAGTTGAGCTCGGCAAAGGCGGCGAGCCCCATCCGTCCGGTGGTGAGGAAGACCCGCTCCCCCAGCGTGGGCAGCAGTTCGGCGGCCTCGGCGAGCGACGCGGCAAAGTGCCAGCGGTCGCCGTCCTGGGCGACCCAGCCGGGCCGGCGGAGGGCGAGCAGAGGAACATGGGCCTGCGCGGCGGCCAGGGCCGCGTTGCGGCTCATGGTGGCGGCGAAGGGGTGGGTGGCATCGACGAGGGCGTCCACACCCTGTGCACGGATCCAGTCGGCGAGCCCGTCGGCCCCTCCGAACCCACCGACGCGCACGTCACCGGGCGGCAGCCGGGGAGCGGCCACGCGCCCGGCGAGCGAGGTGGTGACGCGCACGCGCGGGTCACCGACGAGGCTCTCGGCCAGCCGACGGGCCTCGGTGGTACCCCCCAGAACAAGCACATGCACAGGTACAGCCACAGGCATCGGAACGGACTCTTCTCATGGACGGCTTCTCGTGAACGCTGAGGCGCGGGGCGGTCGCAGTGCCCAACTCAAACACACGGGTCTGCGCCCCGGCTGGACGACCGGTGCGTGTGCGACGGCGGCGACGACGGCCGCGTACACGGCACTGCTGACCGGCGACTTCCCGGACCCGGTGAGCATCAGGCTGCCGAGGGGCCAGACACCGGCGTTCGCGCTGGCGGTGGAGGAGCTGGGGCCCGGGCAGGCGAGCGCCGGGGTGGTGAAGGACGCGGGGGACGACCCGGACGTGACGCACGGGGCGCTGGTGAGGGCGACGGTACGGAGGCTGCCGCCGGGCTCCGGAGTGGTGTTCCGGGCGGGCCCGGGCGTGGGCACGGTGACGCTCCCCGGCCTGCCCCTGGACGTGGGCCAACCGGCGGTGAACCCGGTGCCGCGCCGGTTGATGCGCGAGCACGTGGAGCGGGTGGCGGCGGAGCACGGGGAGCCGGGGGACGTGGAGGTGACGGTCTCGGTGGACCACGGGGAGGAGATCGCCCGCTCGACGTGGAACGGCCGCCTCGGCATCCTGGGCGGCCTGTCGATCCTGGGCACGACGGGGGTGGTCGTCCCGTATTCCTGCTCGGCCTGGATCGACTCGATCCGCCGGGGAGTGGACGTGGCAAGAGCGGCAGGCCTGACGCACGTGGCGGGCTGCACGGGCTCGACCTCGGAGAAGACGGTCGCCGCGGAGTACGGCCTGCCGGACATAGCCCTCCTGGACATGGGCGACTTCGCGGGCGCGGTCCTGAAGTACGTACGCCGTCACCCGATCGCCCGCCTCACGATCTGCGGAGGCTTCGCGAAGCTCTCCAAGCTGGCAGCCGGCCACCTGGACCTCCACTCGGCCCGCTCCCAGGTGGACAAGCCGTTCCTGGCGGACCTGGCCCGGCAGGGCGGCGCTTCCGAGGAGTTGGCGTCCCGGATCGCCACAGCCAACACGGGCCTGGAGGCCCTGAGGCTGAGCGAGGCGGCGGGCGTGCGCCTGGGCGACCTGGTGGCGTCCCGCGCCCGCGACGAGGCGCTGTCCGTCCTGCGCGGCGCCCCGGTGGAGGTGGACGTGATCTGCATCGACCGGGCGGGGGTGGTCGTGGGACGGGGATAGGTGGACTTCCCCTCCTACCCCCTAGCTCTTCTGCAGAGTGCGGGTGACACCGGCGAGGATGGCGGTGGTCAGCACCCAGCCGACGGCGATCAGCAGATAGGCCAGCCACTGGACGCCGTCGTCCGACCAGTACCACCCGGCGCGCTGCCCCAGATCACCGATGGGAACCAAGAGGTCGAGGGTGTAGACGAACGGCTGGAACGGACTGCCTTCGCCTTCCTTGACCGCGCTCGGGGTGTGCGTACTGAAGGCCAGCGTGCCCAGCAAGGTCAGCGCGAGGAGCCATACACCGGCCATCCAGGGCCGGTAGCCGTAACCCACGGTCACATCGAGAAGGTGCCCCCACACGCGCGCCGGCAGGGGAAGGGTCAGACGCCGGTGACGCTGCTTGGCCAGCAGCACGCGGCGGGCTTCGTCGTCATGGCCGACCTGCCGGTACCAGCCGGCGAGTTGCTCGTACGGCTGTGGGGCATAGCCAGGATTCCGCAGGACCCAGCCCAGCCGACGGGCCACCTCGTCACTCGCGCGCGCCCCACCGTCGCATTCGCCTGACGCGGATGACGGGCCCGCGGACCGGATGGCCCCGTAGGTGAACCCGTCGAGGAGCACCTTCTCGGGCCAGCTCTGCTCGCCGTCCCGGAACCAGGCGGTCTGTGCGGACCGGAGGTCCACCAGCCCTGAGGGCGGCGCCGCGAGCCGGTGGTCGAAGTCCCCCACGGACATCGATGCGCAGTCCAGGGCGGTGCCGTCGCCGTTCAGATGCGCGCCTTCGAAGGTCAGCAGACCTTCTATGCGGGTCCTTCGCAGCCGTACCTCCCCCTGTGCGGTGAACCCCTGCGAGCAGTTCACGGACGAAGCGACCACGGCGCCTGCGGCAAGGGCGACGCCTCCGGGGTTCTCCAGCCGTGCGCCTTGTAGAAACAGACCGTTGAGCAGCTGGGCGCCGGGCACCCGCAGTCCGCCCCGTGTGACGAGCCGCTCGCCGAAGACGCTGCCTTCCAGGACCAGGCCGCCGGCTAGTACCGCCCACTCGTCCGGACCCGAGACCTCGGCATCCGAGACCACCAGATTCCCGGCCATACGGGCGTTGATGAGGGTGAGAGCGCCGCCCGCAACCGTCGACCGCCGCAGGTCCAGATCGCCCCCGATGCGGGCGAGTTCGGCGTCGACCCCAGGAACCCAGCTGTCCGTGATCACGATCGTCCGGGTCGTAGCGCCGTACAACCGCAGCGGCTCGTCCAGCCGACAGCCCTCCAGGGAGAACGTGTACGAGATCTCCGCCCCGGACAGGTCGAGACGGCCGCTGATGCGCGCCCCCACGAGTCGCAGGGCGGCCACCGTGCCGGACCGATCGCCGTCGTCCACACCGAGCAGCAGCGTCGCCACGACGGAGGCACGAACGGTACGTTCGGTCCCCCACCGAGCATCCGCAGCCGGAACGTCCGCCTCCGCCGCACCGGTACGCAGATCAACGCGACGCCCCTCGGGGAAGGCGTCCCACAGTTCGCGCTCCGGCGGGGTCAACTCCTCATATGACAGCACCTATGTAGAATAATGACCGGCGCGTCGGTGGCCCCTCAAACCCTCCCCATCCAGGAAAGCCTGGATGTCAGGCGCGAGTTCATCCAGCGCACCTGCGCAGAACTGGGCGTCACGGCCTGAGAAACACCGCCCCGCCCCCGCAACTACTGCCCGGCAACGCCCCCGGCTGCGGCAGCAGTGGCGAGCCGAGACCGCCACCCGCCCGGATCCCGTCCGGATCCCGCCCGGCCTCCACGGCCTTCGCGGCGTCTTCAGCGAGATCGATCCCCGGATCGGCGGCCCGGCGCTCGGCCCACCGCGCCCAGCCGGCGGCCTGCTGGCACTCGGGACATACGGTCTCCCCGCCACAGGCCCGGAAGACATGCTCGTTCCCGGGTCCCTCACAGGTGACGAGAGGCGCAACGTACGGAGGAACGGCAGGCGCGTCAGGCAGGACGGGAGGCGGTGCTCCCTCCGCACAGACCTCAAGCTCCCACCTGAACCACGACCGCTCGGCTCTGGCAGCCCCCACGACGCTCGCCACGCCCCGGTCGGCACTCGCGAACGGCGGCCCTCCCCATCCCGGAGCCTGAGCGCCCCCGCCGGAGGCATCCTCTTGAAGCCGCGGGCTTCGTTCTCGACTCATGCCCTTGGGCCTGGACAGCGGGCGCGCGTCGGCGGCGGCAGCGCCGAGCGGGCCGGAGGCAGGAGCGGGGGCGCGGCCGGAGCCGGGAAAGCGTGCCCGGCGGAGCGGAGCACAGCCTGGTGCCTTGGCGAAGCAGGGAAACTTCTACCGGACTGCCGAGTCAGAGTGCGATCGCTTTGTAGGCCAGCGCTCGGTCGACGATCCGTTCAGCGGTCGGTTCGGGGCCGGTATCCCAGTAGATGTAGTCACCTACGTGGGGGCATGCGAGTCCGCGTTCCAAGGCTTCCAGGAGCTCGTCACCCTCGGCTTCCCCGACGTCGTCGGCGTTCAGCAGACGCTGCACGAGAAGCAAGGCCTCGTCGCGGCTCATCCTGCGGTGCGTCCCTGGGCCCATGTCGTCCTCGTCAGCCTGGGTCGTCCAGTCTCCCGTACGTTCGGCGGTGCGGGCCAAGGGCCCGAAGCGGCCACCGAATCAGAGGGCGTGCCAGCCCTTCCGGATCGCCCCCTCAGAGCTCCGGCCTCCGCACGTCAGCAGGCGCCCCGGTCCCGCCCCACCGCATACAAGTGGCTGTCCCGGAACTGCTCCGCCCCCAGTGTCCGCCCCACCATGATGACCGCCGTCCTGATCACCCCGGCCGCCTTCACCTGCTCCGCGATCGAGCCCAACGGCCCGCGCAGGATGATCTCGTCCGGGCGGGACGCCATCGCCACCACCGCCGCCGGGCAGTCCGCCCCGTAGTGCGGGGTCAGCTCCTCCACCACCCGGTCCACGTAGCGGGCCGCCAGGTGCAGCACGATCAGGGCGCCGCTGCGGCCCAGGGTGGCCAGGTCCTCGCCCTCCGGCATGGCGGTCGCGCGCTGGGCGATGCGGGTCAGGATCACCGTCTGGCCGACCGTCGGGACCGTCAGCTCGCGCTTCAGGGCCGCGGCCGCCGCCGCGAACGCGGGTACGCCGGGGACGACTTCGTACGGAACTCCCGCCTCGTCCAGGCGCTTCATCTGCTCGTTCACCGCGCTGAACACCGAGGGGTCCCCCGAGTGCAGCCGCGCCACGTCATGGCCGTCCGCGTGGGCCCGTACGAGCTCCGCGGTGATCTGCTCGATGTCCAGGTTCGCCGTGTCGATCAGACGGGCGCCCTCCGGGCACTCGGCCAGCAGCTCGACCGGGACCAGGCTGCCCGCGTACAGGCAGACCGGGCTGGCGGCGAGCAGTCGCGCGCCGCGCACCGTGATCAGGTCGGCCGCGCCGGGGCCCGCGCCGATGAAGTACACCGTCATGTTCGATCTCCTGGGACTGGGACTGGGACTGGGACTGGGGCTGAGGATCTGCGTACCGACCACTGCGTCACCGGCATCACCTGGCGCCAGCCCGTGAACCCGCCCACCGGGACCGCGTGCGCGACCGCGAGCCGGGTCAGCTCGCCGCCGTACGTCCGGTACCACTCGCCCAGCAGCGCCTCCGACTCCAGCGTCACCGTGTTCGCGACCAGCCGGCCCCCGGGCCTCAGCGCCTCCCAGCACGCGTCCAGCAGGCCCGGTGCCGTCAGGCCGCCGCCGATGAACACGGCGTCGGGCAGCTCCAGTTCGGCCAGGGACGAAGGGGCCGGGCCCGTGACGACCTTCAGGGCGGGTACCCCCAGGCGTTCCGCGTTACGGGTGATCCGCTCGGCCCGCGCCGGGTCCCGCTCGACGCTCACCGCCCGGCAGTCGGGGTGCGTGCGCATCCACTCGATCGCGATCGAGCCCGATCCGCCGCCCACGTCCCACAGCAGTTCTCCGGGCGCGGGCGCCAGGGCCCCGAGCGTGGCGGCCCTGATGTGGCGCTTGGTGAGCTGGCCGTCGTGTTCGTACGCCTCGTCCGGCAGGCCCGGTACGGCGCCGAGTCGCAGCGCGTCCGCCGACGCCCGGCAGTCGATCGCGATGACGTTCAGGCGGTCCCCCGGGGCGTGCGTCCACGTCTCCGCGACGCCGTCCACGTACGCCTCCGCCTCGCTGCCCAGCTGTTCCAGGACGCGCATGCGGCTCGGGCCGAAGCCGTGGGCCGTGAGCAGGGCCGCCACCGCCGCGGGCGTGGCCGCGTCCGCGCTCAGGGCCAGCAGCCTCCGGCCCTCGTGGAGGGATACGGCCAGGCGGGACGCCGGACGGCCCACCAGCGTCACGACCTCCGTGTCCTCCAGCGGCCAGCCGAGGCGCGCGCAGGCGTACGAGACCGAGGACGGGTGCGGGAGGACGTGCAGGCGCTCCGGGCCCAGCTCCTCCGCCAGCGCGCGCCCGATCCCGTAGAACATCGGGTCTCCGCTCGCCAGCACCGCGATCCGGCGCTCCCGGTGCTCGGCCAGCAGCCGGGGTACGGCGGGGCGCAGCGGTGACGGCCACGCCACCCGTACGCCCGCGCACTCCGGCGGGAGCAGGTCCAGCTGGCGCGCCCCGCCGATCAGCACCTCCGCCTCCGTCAGCGCCTCCCGCGCCCCGCCGGACAGCCCGCACCAGCCGTCCGCGCCGATCCCCACGACGGAGACGGGGTGCGCGGGAGGAGCGGGAGGGGTGGCAGACACGGTCGGGACCTCGTTCAGCTGCGGAGGAGGCGGGTGGACGCAACGCTGCCGAACTTTACTGAACGGCCCGTTCCGACCCCTCCAGCGGGTGAATCCCGACGCTGGCGGGTGAATCCCGAAAAGAACCGCGCGTCGTGTCGAGAACCCCGGACCGGCCCCGACGTCCCCTGTGTAAGCGGAGAACCGAGAAACGAAGAGCTACCGCCAGGAGGCGACGGTCATGAAGTATCTGGTGATGGTCCAGGGCAGCCAGACGGACTACGAGGCGCAGGCCGGCAAGGGGTCCCCCGACAGTCCGGCCTGGGACGAGAAGGCCATGCAGGAGATGTTCGCCTACATGGGCAGCATCAACGACGACCTCGCCGAGTCGGGCGAGCTGGTGACCGGGTACGGGCTCACGGAGCCCGCGCAGGGGCGGGCCGTGAGCGTCGACGCCGAGGGGCGGCCGGTGGTGTCGGACGGGCCGTACAGCGAGACGAAGGAGCTGCTCGCCGGGTTCTGGGTCCTCGAATGCGAGAGCCTGGAGAGGGTGACCGAGATCGCCGCCCGCGTGGCACGCTGTCCGCAGCCGGCCGGGGCGCCCGAGTACCCGGTGCTCATCCGGACCATCGGCGGCGGGACCGACTAGTTCGACGAGGAGCAACCGCTGAAGGCGGACCGTACGACCGACGACGACATCGAGGACCTGCTGCGCCTGCACGCGCCGCAGGTCCTCGGCGCGCTCGTTCGCCGTTACGGGCACTTCGACCCGGCCGAGGACGCCGTCCAGGAGGCCCTGATCGCGGCCGCCGCGCAGTGGCCCGAGGACGGAGTGCCGGAGAATCCGCGCGGCTGGCTGATCCGGGTCGCCTCCCGCCGCCTCACCGACCGGCTCCGCAGCGACGAGGCCCGTCGGCGGCGCGAGGAGACCGTGGCCGCCCTCACTCCGGCGGACGCGTTCGTCGCCCCGCCGCCCGGGGAAGGCCCCTCCGGGCTCGAGGGCCGCGCGCCCTCCGAGGACGACACCCTCACCCTCCTCTTCCTCTGCTGCCACCCCGCCCTCTCCCCCGCCGCCCAGATCGCCCTCACCCTCCGCGCGGTCGGCGGGCTCACCACGGCGGAGATCGCCCGCGCCCACCTCGTGGAGGAGGCGACGATGGCGCAGCGGATCAGCCGGACCAAGCGGGCGGTGCGAGGGGCGGAGTTCCGGCGGCCGGAGCCGGAGGACCGGGACCGGCGGCTCGCGGCCGTTCTCCAGGTCCTCTACCTGATCTTCAACGAGGGGTACACCGCCACCGCCGGCCCCGATCTCCACCGCACCGACCTGGCGCGCGAGGCGATCCGCCTGACCCGTGCCGTACGCCGGCTCCTCCCGCGCGAAGGGCGCGTGACCGGGCTGCTGGCGCTCATGGTCCTCACCGAGGCGCGCACCCCGGCGCGCACCGGGCCCGACGGTGAGCTGATCCCCCTCGACGAACAGGACCGGTCCCTCTGGGACCGTACGGCCATCGCGGAAGGCACCGCGCTGGCCGAGGAGGCGCTCGCCCAGGGCCCGGCGGGCGACTACCAGCTCCAGGCCGCCATCGCCGCGCTGCACGGCGAGGCCGCTCGTGCCGAGGACACCGACTGGCCGCAGATCCTCGCCCTGTACGAGCTCCTCATGCACCGCACCCCGGACCCCGCCGCCGCTCTGGGTCGGGCGGTCGCGGTGGCCATGGTGCACGGGCCCCGGGCGGGGCTGGTGGAGGTCGACGCGCTGGCGGGGGCGCGGGAGGGGCGGCACTACCGCCTCGATGCCGTACGCGCCCATCTCCTGGAGCGAGCCGGGGAGTCGGACGCCGCCCGGGCCGCCTATCGCGCGGCCGCCGACGGCACCCTGAGCGAACCCGAGGCCCGCTACCTGCGCATGCGGGCGGACCGGCTGATCCCGTAGCGCCCGCACACGAACACGTACGGCGACATCACGAGCACGCTCGCGCATCCCCCTTCGGTGGAAGCCGAAGCAGCAGCCGACAGGACGCAGCGGGGTCAGGCAGGGCCGGACGCGGCCAGACGGACCCATCAGCGCGGCTGGAGTCGCCGTGGGCGCTCGCCCTCGCGATCATCGGATGTATGACCAAGAGTGACAGCGGCAAGGACAGCGCCCTGCGGATCGCCCAGCAGCCGGCCGCGGACGAGCTCCTCGCCCGCAGCCCCCTGGCCGCCCTCGTCGGCATGCTGCTGGACCAACAGGTCCCCATGGAGTGGGCGTTCACCGGCCCGTACACGCTGGCGGAGCGGATGGGTTCGGACGACCTCGACGCGGCGGAGATCGCCGCCTACGACCCCGAGGCCTTCACCGCCCTCTTCACCACCAAACCGGCCCTCCACCGCTACCCCGGCTCCATGGCCCAGCGGGTCCAGCAGCTGTGCCAGTACCTCGTGGCGGAGTACGAGGGGGACGCGAGCGCGGTGTGGCGGGACGCGGGCACCGGGGAGGAGCTGCTGCGGCGGCTCAACGACCTGCCGGGTTTCGGCACCCAGAAGGCCCGGATCTTCCTGGCGCTGCTCGGTAAGCAGTTCGGCGTACGTCCCACGGGGTGGCGCACCGCGGCAGGGGCGTACGGGGAGGAAGGGTCGCGGCGGTCGGTCGCCGACATCACCGGGCCAAAGTCGCTCGCGGAGGTACGCGCGTACAAACAGGAGGCCAAGGCGGCGGCCAAGGCAGCCAAAGCAGCCGAAGCGGAGAAGCCGGCGAACTCAGCCACATCGGCCAAGGCGGCCAAGGGCTCGTCCCAGGGGTGACCGGAATGCACAGTCCGGCACACAGTCGGACAGAACACCCGGCGGAAACGATCAAAATCGGCCAGTGCTGTTCCCAGGGGCCACCCCACTCGCTAGCTTTCGCAACAGCTTTCGCAGCACGTTCGTCCGCACCTCCGTCACGTTTCCACCGGAAGGACTCTTGTGCACGCAACACGTCGCAGAGCCATGGCAGTTGTGGCCGCCACCGCTCTGGCCACGCCGCTCCTCCTGGGCGCAGCCCCGCACCACGGGTCTTCGCACGGGTCAGGCCCCTCGAAGGAGGCGGTCAAGCTGTCCCGGGAGCTGGTGAAGAACGCGTCCGCACGTGACGCCTACCGCCATCTCCAGCAGTTCCAGGCGATAGCCGACTCGGCCGGCGGTCACCGCGCGGCGGGATCGCTCGGCCACGACGCCTCGGCGGCGTACGTCTACCGTCAGCTCCAGCGCGCCGGGTACCAGGTCTCCTACGAGACCTTCCGGTTCCCCTACACGGAGACCCTGGCCGAAAAGCTCGCGGTGGTGTCGCCCACGCCCCGCGATGTGACGATCAAGGCGATGACGTACACCCCGTCGACCAAGGTCGGCGGTCTGACGGCCGGACTCGTCGGCGTCCCCGTCGACGACACCTCGGGCTGCGAGGCGTCCGACTACGCCTCCGCGAACTTCACCGGCAAGATCGCGCTCATCAAGCGCGGCGGCTGCACCTTCGCCGACAAGCAGGCGGCGGCAGCGGCGGCCGGCGCGGCCGGCGCGGTCATCTACAACAACACCGAGGGCCTTCTCTCCGGCACGCTCGGCGAGGCCGGGGCGGGCAAGATCCCGACCGGCGGGGTCAGCCAGGAGGACGGCGAGCAGCTCGCCGCCGACCTGGCCGGCGGCGAGGTGACGGTCTCCTTCGAGGTCCGGCAGCTCCAGGAGGAGCGCACCACCCGCAACGTCATAGCGGAGACGCGCGGCGGCAATGCGGCGAACACCGTGGTGCTCGGTGCCCACCTCGACTCCGTCACCGAGGGTCCCGGCATCAACGACAACGGCTCGGGCTCGGCCGGACTGCTCGAAGTGGCCCTGGAGCTGGCCGAGTCGAAGAGCAAGCCCGCCAACAAGGTCCGCTTCGCCTGGTGGTCGGCCGAGGAGAACGGCCTGCTCGGCTCGGAAGCGTACGTCGCCGGGCTCCCCGAGCAGCAGCGCCAACAGATCAAGCTCTACCTGAACTTCGACATGATCGCCTCGCCCAACGGCGTCCAGTTCGTCTACGACGGAGACGACTCCGACGGCGTCGGCGCGGGCCCCGGCCCGGAGGGCTCGGCCCAGCTGGAACGCGACATCAACCAGTTCCTCGACGGCAAGGGCAAGCAGCACGAGGGCACGGACTTCACCGGCCGCTCGGACTACGGCCCGTTCATCGAGGTGGGCATCCCCTCCGGCGGTACGTTCACGGGCGCCGAGGGCATCAAGACGGCGGCCCAGGCCCGGACCTACGGCGGGGAGGCGGGCGCCGCGTACGACCCGTGCTACCACGCGGCCTGCGACGACCTGAGCAACATCAGCATGCGGCACTTCGACCTCAACATCGATGTGATCGCCAACGCGGTCGGCACGTACGCCCACGACCTGCGTTCGCTGACCCGTCCGGTCACCCCGGCCCCCAGCACCGGCACGCCGGGCAGCGGCGGCGGCCTGCACGACGGCCACGGCCACGAGGTCACGGAGTAACAGCCCCGCTGCCACCGGTACAGCGCACTCAGCACGCCGCAGGCTACGAGACGGCTTCAGCGCCTCGTAGCCTGCGGCCTGCATCAGCACCTGCGCGTGGCCCACCCGTACGGGGGAAACCTGTCCCGGTATCCAGCGCTATGCGGCGCTCTACAACGTTTCACAGGCCACCGCAGTGAGGTTCCCTGGCTGCGCCCGGCGCCCCTTGCCCGGTAGGCTTTCCGTGTGATCTTCAAGCGCATCGGAAATGGGAAGCCATACCCCGACCACGGCCGGGAAAGCACCCGACAGTGGGCGGATGTCGCGCCGCGTCCGGTTCGCCTGGACCAGCTCGTGACCACCAAGGGCCAGCTCGACCTGGAGACCCTCCTCGCCGAGGACTCCACGTTCTACGGCGACCTCTTCGCCCACGTCGTGAAGTGGCAGGGCGACCTGTACCTCGAGGACGGGCTGCACCGAGCGGTCCGCGCCGCGCTCCAGCAGCGGCAGGTGCTGCACGCACGCGTCCTCGACCTGGGCTGACGCCGCCGCCCCGCGCGCGTCCGCACGTATCACCCTCATAACAGCTGCCGTAACGGCCGCACGCGAATTCGGGCCTTTCGGGTGCTTTCGCGCTCATCCGGGTGCCATACGTTGATCATTTAGTACGCAGCATCACCGGGTCGCACTACGCTGCCTCCATGAGCATGCTCACTCCCCCCGGCATGGGCGGAAAGTACCGCATCACGGGCGACACCTACCCCCGCATGCGCCGCCCCCGGCACCGCCGCAGGATCGTCCTCGCGGGCGTCTCGGCCGTGGTGGCCCTCGGCCTGGCCGGCTGGGGAACACTGCAGCTCATCGACGTCTTCACGGGCGGTGACAAGAGCGCGAGCGCCGTCGGCCACCAGCGGGACTGCCCCACGCCGAAGCCCGCGGCCCCCGCCAAGGCGCTGCCGAAGCCGGCCGGGATCAAGGTCAACGTCTACAACGCGACGACCCGCAGCGGGCTCGCCAAGGCCGCCGCGGCCGAGCTGAAGAAGCGCGGGTTCGCCGTCGGCGAGGTGGGCAACGCCCCGGAGGCGTACGACAAGAAGGTCCCGGGCGCCGGTGTGCTGCTCGGCGCCCCGACCGCGGCGGACGGCAGCTTCACCGTGCTGGGCACGCAGCTGCCGGGCACGGTGCAGAAGACCGACGGCCGCAAGACGGCGGAGGTCGACCTGATCCTCGGCGCGAAGTTCAAGGCGTTCAGCACCCCGGCGGAGGCCACGGCCGCCATGACGGCCCTCACGAAGCCGTCCCCGGCGCCGTCGGCGTCCTGCTCGACGTCGAAGAGCGGCTGAGCAGCACACGCAGACACGCACAGGCACGCACAGGCACGCACAGGCACGAAGACACGCAGGCACGCTCAGACGCACCGGTGCCCCTCCCGCGACGTAGAACAAGCTCACGCGGGAGGGGCGCCGGTCTGTTCTTCTCGTGCCTGGTGGCTACTCCGCGGTCCCGTACATCCGGTCACCGGCGTCGCCGAGGCCCGGCACGATGTAGCCGTGCTCGTTGAGCCGCTCGTCGACGGAGGCGGTGACGACGGTGACGGGGGCACCCGCCAGCTCGCGCTCCATCACCTCGACGCCCTCGGGCGCCGCGAGGAGGACGACGGCGGTGACGTCGTCGGCACCGCGCTTGATCAGCTCGCGGATGGCCGCGACGAGCGTGCCGCCGGTGGCCAGCATCGGGTCGAGGACGTAGACCTGGCGGCCGGAGAGGTCCTCGGGCATCCGGGTCGCGTACGTCTCCGCCTGGAGCGTCTCCTCGTTGCGGATCATGCCGAGGAAGCCCACTTCGGCGGTGGGCAGCAGCCGCACCATGCCGTCCAGCATGCCGAGGCCGGCGCGCAGGATCGGGACGACGAGGGGCCGGGGGTGCGAGAGCTTGACGCCCGTCGTGGGCGTCACCGGGGTCTCGATGTCGACCTGCTCGGTGCGCACATCCCGGGTGGCCTCGTAGGCGAGAAGGGTCACCAGCTCGTCGGCGAGGCGCCGGAAGGTCGGGGAGTCGGTGCGCTTGTCGCGCAGCGTGGTCAGTTTGTGCGCCACCAGCGGGTGGTCGACGACGTGGATCCGCATGCGTCAACAGTAACCGCGCCTTCCGGCACTCTGCGCTGGCATCAACCACCTGTTCGGGGGGAAGGTGGGGGCATACGGACCCAGCGTTGGGGTGATGTGTCGATGGCGGACGGGGAACAGCAGCGGAACCCGGGCTCACGCGGAGTGAGCGACGCGCGCGAGCCGCGGGGCACGACGGGTGACGTGACGGACGCTCAGGAGAGTGACGCGGCCCGGCGCCGGCGGCGCGCCCAGTTCCTCCGTGAGCTCCATGAGGCCAAGCAGCTGCGGGACCGGGTGCAGCCGCGGCGGGCCCGTGCCGCCCGTATGCGCCAGCAGATGCGGATGCGCACGTTCCGCTGGTGAAGCCGTCCCGTACCACCGGCGCACTCCCCCGCTGATCGGGTCCCCCATCGGTTGCGTCAGGGAGAGGGCCGACCAGGCACTCCTGGAACTGATGGCCGACGCAACGGCCGAAGAGGCCTCGCTCGGCGCTTGTTTCTGCCACGATGCCGATTGGGCGGGGCTCAGAGCAGACGGATCGCCGTCTGCCCTCCCGTCGGACCGATTCACCTATGACCAGTGGGAGAGTCACGGTGTACTTCGCCGCACTGCTCGCGCGCACCGAAGACGGGTGGGAAGCGAGCGATACAGAGCTCGACGATGTGGAGACCCTGTCCGACCTGACGGATCTGGCGCAGGAGGTCTCGGTGGACGAGGACACGGTCCTGGTCTACATCGAGCAGGAGGACGCCTGGTTCGGCATCCTCCGGGTGGACGGTGAGGAGGACCCCCGTATCTACGTCTCGGACGCGTCCGCCGCCGCCCGCTCCTCGTACGGGGAGATCCTGCTCACCGACGAGCTGCTCGGCCGCGAACCAGGGGCCGGGGACGAGATCGCCGCGCTCGAAGAGCTCGTCGACCTCGACGGCACGGAGGACGGCGAACCGGACGGCCCGGCCCGGCCCGCTTCCTCCTCCGCAACGACCGCCGCATCCGCAACCACCGACCGGACCGCCACCCCCGACCCGGACGCGGATACGGGCTCCGACCCCGATGCCGTACCGGCGGGCCCGATCGGCGAGCTGGGCATCCTCGCCGACTTCGGTGTCTCCGAGAAGGACCTGCTGACGCTGCGAACCGACGCGCTGACGGAGATCGCCGACGCGCTGGGAGCGGCCGAGGTCCTGGAGGCGGTCCGCTAGCGGCTGTCCGGCGCCCTGATCGCCGGACGCCCTCCCGGGGGCCGGGCCGCGCACGCTCCGGCTCCGGCCCTGGCCCGCTTCTGCCCCTCCCCCGTCCGTTAAGGTCCGCGGGTGACCGCACGACCGCCGAACCCTTCCCCCCGGCCCACCCCGGATCCCGTACGCGTACCTCTGCCCGGCCACGACCCCGTACGCGATCCGTGGCAGGCCCCGATGCGCCGCGCCCTGGCCGAGGCCGAGCGGGCGGCGTCGGCCGGCGACGTCCCGGTCGGCGCCGTCGTCCTCGGTCCCGACGGCACCGAGCTGGCCGCCGCCCACAACGAGCGTGAGGCCACCGGCGACCCGACCGCGCACGCCGAGATCCTGGCCCTGCGCCGGGCGGCCGAGGCGGTCGGCGAGTGGCGCCTGACCGGCTGCACGCTGGTGGTCACCCTGGAGCCCTGCACGATGTGCGCGGGCGCCCTGGTCCAGTCCCGGGTGGCCCGCGTCGTCCACGGAGCCCGCGACGAGAAGGCGGGCGCGGCCGGCTCCCTCTGGGATGTCATCCGCGACCGTCGCCTCAACCACCGCCCGGAGGTCATCGCGGGCGTCCTGGAGGACGACTGCGCGACCCAGCTGACAGCCTTCTTCCGCACACTCTGACCAGGCTCGGCCCCGCCTCCGAGAACCGATTTCTGTGCACGCCCCGGGATGGTCTAAGCTCTCTCTCGGTAGCGTGTCCGAGCGGCCGAAGGAGCTCGCCTCGAAAGCGAGTGTGGCGTAACCCGTCACCGTGGGTTCAAATCCCACCGCTACCGCTGGTAGACGAAGGGTCCGGCTCGATGAGCCGGACCCTTCGCTTTACCCTCCGTCTCAGTTTCCGTCTCAGTTGGCCGGTACGAGCACCCCAGCGGCCCCGTCGTCATCGTCGTCCGGCCGCTCTCCTGCCGGTTTCCAGATGAGTCCGTCGACCTGCCGAGCCACGTCCGTGCGCACGGTGTCGACCATGTGCTGATACCGCGCCGCCATAGCGGTGGTGGACCACCCCATGAGCCCCATGACAGCACGCTCGGAGACACCGAGGATCAGCAGAACAGTTGCGGCGGTGTGGCGGGCATCGTGCAGACGACCGTCCCTGACCCCAGCGGCGGCCAACAGCTCCTTCCAGTCGTCGTAGTCGGTGCGGGTCGAGGTGCCCCGTCCGTCCGGGGTGGCGAACAGCCATCCCTCATCCGCCCACTTGTCACCCGCCTCCAGGCGTTCGGCTTCCTGCTTCACCTGGTGGGTGGTCAGCAAGTCCGCGAGCTGTGCGGGCAGACCGACCACCCGGCGCCCGGCGCGCGACTTGGTTTCGGCCGTCTCCGGGTTGGTGCGCTTGCGCTGGGGGCAGTACCCGGCCTTACGCCCGCACGGGTCGCTGCAGCCGTGGGCGTAGCGCGGACGCCGGCGGCTTCGCCGGACCATCAGGACGCCCCGCGCCGTGTCCACGTCTGCCCACTTCAGTCCCAGGGCTTCCCCCTGCCGAAGCCCCAGCGCGAGCGCCACGGCCCACCGTGCCGAGTTCCGCCCCTTGTCGGCGGCCACAAGGAGGCGCTTTACCTCATCGACGGTGTACGGCTCGATCTCCTCGTCGTTCAGACGCGGAGCCTTGGCGAGCTGCACCGGGTTACGGGTGAGGTGCCCCCGGCGGACCGCTTCGTTCAGGGCCGTCCGGAAGGTGCGGTGGATTTGGTGGATCGTCCCGGCACGGCGGCCATCGGTCTGCATCCGGCCGTAGAACCGCTCGATGTGCTCAGGCCCAAGCTTGTCCAGACGGTGCCCTCCCAGCGCAGGAATGAGGTGCTTCCGGACCGCGACGCCGTACCCGACCATGGTGTTCTCGTTCACAGCGAGCGGTGCGATGGTCTCCACCCAATGCGTCAGCCACGCCTCTACCGTCCAGGCGCGCCCGGCCTTGCGTACGGCTCCGCTGTCGCGCTGCTTCTCCAGCTCACGCACAGCGGCCGTCACGGCGGCTCGGGTCTTGCGTTCGACATGGCGCCGGTCCGGCTTGCCGTCGTCGCGAATCCCCACCGTGACGCGGCCGTGCCACTTGCCGTCCTTGCCCTGATAGATGGATGAGCGCCCGTTGGGCTGCCGGGTGCGCTTCTTCTCTTCCGCCACGGGCGGACTCCTTCGGGGTGTGTGTGAGCACGGGACGCCACCAGGTGAGGTGGCGTCCCGTGTATGTGGAGTGGTTCAGGCGGTGTACTGCTCGGCGCGGCGGCGGGCGAGGTACGCGGCCGGGGCGTCGGCGGGGACGCGGCGGAGACTGCCGACCGTCAGCGACTCCAGTGCGCCCGAGCGGATCAGGGCGAAGCAGGTGGTCCGGCCGACGCTGAGCCGCCGTGCGGCTTCTTCGACGGTGAGGAGAACGAGGGTCGGGTCAACGAGGTCTGTTGCGGTGCTCACGACGTGCCTTCCTCGGGGCTTGGGCCGGTATCCGTGACAGAACTGACAGAACCTCGCCGCTAGCCCGATGACCTGCGGATACTCCGGTTTCCAGCGTCGTGACAAAACCTCAAAAAACTCTGACAGAACCTCCGGGCAGGGGGTTCTGTCAGAGCACCCCCGGCGCCGGCACGGCCGGTGTGGGCTGTGTCGGAAACCGGGGGCGGGGAGGTTCTGTCAGAGTTTTCGGAGGTTTTGTCAGAGCCGTGATCATGGCTCTTTGTGCAGGTCAGCGGGCTGGTGCGGGGGTTGTGTCAGTTCTGTCAGCGGAATGGGGGTTCTGTCAGCCGGTGGTGAGTGGCGGGGTGACGTTGGGGTGGGTGTCGAAGCGGGGCGACGGCGGGCGTCCACCGCGCCCGGAGCGCGGGGGCAGGGGCTGCTGGCGGACCCATCCGTGTTCTTCCAGCAGGGTGAGCGCGGGGTCCAGGTCGGTCATTGCAGGGAAGTCACTGCGCGACAAGCCCCGGAAGAGCTCCCGCTTGGTGAAGCCGGAGAGGCGCTGTTCCTTGAGATGGGTGAGGAGCTGGTGGGCGGCTTCCTGTGCGGGGTCGGCGCCCATGGCGTCGAAGACTTCCAGGGCGTGGGCGGTGAAGTAGTCCCCGATCTCCACCGCGTTGGCCATGGTGGCGGCTTCGATGGGGACCATCCATCCGTTGTCCGGGTGGGTGGCGAGGTGAAGGAGTCCGGCGATGCGGGCGACGGCCCCGTCACGCTTGGACGCCCACTTGATGACCGAATGGAGGCTGCGGCCCTTCCCGATCCGGGACTCCGTCACCCTCTGGTAGGCCAGCAGGACCGCGTCCGCATCGGGGGTGAGGGTGAGGACGGCCGGGTCGGTCCAGTCCGCCAGAGCCAACGTCAGCCCACCCAACCGCTTCGCGTAGGTGTCGGCAGTCTCCTCCGGCAGCAGGTCGGGGGTGAGGTTGCGGGAACCGACCAGAGAGAGGGGCTTGGCATACAGGAACCGGGCCAACAGCCCCCGCCCGTCAGCCCCCTTCACCCGCCCCAACGCGTCCAGCACTTCGGGCTGGATGGCGAGGCCCATGGTGATGGCTGGCGCTTCGACGTGCTGCGCGTCCCGCCCCTGCCGGTTCACCCTCACCATGTCCCCGGCGTGGCCCTTGAGGAAGATGCCCATGTTGGGGGTGCCGGAGTAGCGTCCGGCGATGATGTCGAAAATCTCGCCCTCGGCGGACATGACGCTCATCCGCCCGTCCTGGTCCGCGACCAGGGAGGCGAGGCTTTCGGGGGTGACATCGTCCGCGACCAACTGCGGCTTTGCGGGCACCGTCATCTCGTCGGCCTGCTGGGCGAGGTGGACGGCTTCGGCGGTGAGCTGGTCCCGCAGCCCCGGTTCTGCGGCTGCGGCCTTCTGGGCGGCCTTGTCGGCTGCGGAGCGGGCCAGGCGGGCTGTGGTCTCGGCTTCGGCCCGGCGCGGCCCGGACAGCTCCACCAACGCCTTCTCAGCGGCGAGGAGCGGGCCGGTCATGAGCGCGAACACGGCGCTCTTGCGGTTGCCGGGGGGCAGGGCGACGGCGGTGTAGAGGTTCACCGGCTCCCGCCAGTGCCCCCGCACATGAACCGTGGCCCGCCCGCCGGCCGCCGTGGCGAGCACAGCCAGGGCCAGGCATCCCGCCAGGTCCACCGGGGTCTGCGTCTCCTCCGCGACCCCGGCGACCATGCCGCTCAGCCAGTCGGGCAGGGCGTGGACGGGGAAGACGGGGAGTTCGCGGCGGGGGTTGAGGGGGACGGGTTCGTCCCAGACGGGGCCGGTGATGGTCTCGGGGTCCAGGGCGGCGTTGAAGCCCTCCCACAGGTCGGCGCTCATGCGGCCTTGCTCCCTTCTGTGTTGAGCAGCGGGCAGGACTCGGGGTGGGCGGTGTGGGCTTCGATCAGGGCCAGGACACCGGAACGGCCCCGGGCGGTGCGCTCGTAGCCGCACCGGCACCAGGACCGGGCCGACACCAGAGCCGAGAACGACGGGGGCGCGATGACGTCCAGCCACCGCACCGGCTGCGGGCGCAGGTCAGAACGAACAGCAACGGGGACGCCTTCGGCGACGCCCTTCGGCACGCCACCACCGGCCGGTCCTGCGGCCCGGTTGGCGGCCTGCGGGCTGCTCGGGGTGACAGGCAGGCTCTTAAATCGAAGGTTCCTGGCGGCGGTCAAGCCGGCCGCCCGAAGTTGTTGGCGACGGACCAGTTCAGAGCGCTCGCCACAGCCTTGCGGCACTCGTTCTCCCGGAGCCCGGCCGCCAATCCCGCCGAATTAAGAGCCTCCTCCACCACACTGCGGTCGAGGTCGCCGGACGGGATGAACCGCCCCAACGCCCGTGCGGCCCGAACCAGCGTCCAGTTCCGCGAACCCACCCCAGCCCCGGCCACGGCCGCCGTTTCGGCCCTGAGAGCCGCTGCGGCGTACCTGGAGGCTCGAACCGGCACGGGCACAGCCATCAGGCCCCGCGACGGCTGACGGGGCGTCAGGAGGGCGTGCAGCCATTCCGGGAGCGGTACGGGCTCGGTGGGGTCAACCACCTCGTACGCACCGCCGGGGAGGGTGCTCCCTGCGGCGACGACGTATCCACCGTGGGCGCGGGTGTCGATGTGCTTGCCGAGCCTGCCCGCGCTGTTGCCGAGCCTCACCCCGGGCGGGGCGGTGAAGTACAGGTGGTGTCCGCCGCTCGCGGTCCGGGTCCGGTAGGTGGCGGGGGCGGTCTGCCCGGCGCGCTCGCAGAGCGCTTGCAGGGAAGTGACGCCGTCAGGCGTTCCTTTCGGGTCCTTGGCCTTGACCGGGTCCAGGTCCACCACGACCAATCCGGAAGGGCCCGTGGCGATCCCGACGTTGAACGCGCCCGCCGACCACGCGGCGCGGATGCGGTCGGGGTCGGTGGTGGCCCGGTCCTCCCACTTCCGGTGACCGGCCGCGCAGTCGCCGGTACGGGGGCAGGCGGTCTCTCCGTGGAGGGCGGGGCGCTTGTCGCGGGGGCGGAGCGGGAAGACGCGCCATCCGCGCTCGGCCGCGTCCAGGGCGACGCTCAGGAGGCGGACGTTCACGCGGCCACCTCCAGCCCGGTCGCGGCCAGCAGGGCGAGTGCGGTGGTGCCGATCCAGTGGGTGTAGGCCGGGGGGATGCATTCGCGGATGCCGTCGCGGTTCATCCAGGGGACACCCATGACGTTGCGGGCGTGCTGGACGCCGGAGAAGTTGCCGACGAACTGGCCGTAGTGGCCGGGCGGGATGGGGCGGCCCATCTTCGCCTGCGGGACCAGGTGCGGGGGGTGGTGGGGCTGGGTGAGGGTGAGGCCGCCGCCGGTTTCGAAGTACCGGTGCCGGTAGGTCTCCACCGCGAACATCGGCCCGCACAGCATCACGGGTCGCTCCAGCTTCGGCAGGGCACCGCGTACGTTCTCCATCACCCACGGCCGTCCGGTCGCCTTCAGGGCGGTGCGGGTGGGGGCGATGAGGTCGGGGTGGGTGTTGCCCTGGAGGCGCTGGCAGTCGCTGTCGTGCTGGCACGGCGGCGACGCGTGGATGACGTCGAACTCTGCACCGCGCTCCAGCACGTAGGCGATGGCATCGGCCTGGACGAACCGGAACGGGTAGCGGGGCTGGGGTGCGGTGTCGACGCCGGTCACGTCGAACCCGGCATCGGCGTAGCCCTTGGCGGCCCCGCCCTGGCAACAGAACAGGTCGAGTAAGCGCGGCCGGAGGCCCGGGGCTCGCCGGATGGTGGTGTGTTGGGTCATGCTGGGTGTCTCCAGTTCTCGTCAGGGAGCTGCTGGACAAGGGCGGTCCCGGTCTTTGGCGAGAGGGGGGCCGCCCTTGGCTTAGCTACTGGTTGCCGGCCCACAGGGCGTATTCCTGGCGGATGTAGCCGCGCGGGTGGTGGGTGCTGTCGGGGTGGTCGGGCGGGTAGGGGCCGTTGGCGTAGCCGCCGGGTCCGAGTCCGGCGGCGTGGTCGATGGCGAGCAGCCGGCGGGCGGTGTCGTCGGCCGCCGCGTCGGCGTCGCTGTCGGTGCTTCCGGCGACGGTGAAGGTGCGCTGGTGTTCGGTGAGGGCGATGCGGTCGAAGGCGGCCGCCTTGCGGAGCCAGTACTCGCGGGGGTTGGTGAGGTGACCGAAGTCCCGCGCGGTGTAGGCGACCCAGGTGATCTCATTGGTGATGCTCGGGGCGAGGGTGTACGCCGCTTCCGGTGTCGGCCATCTGCCGCCGGTCTCGGTGCTGTCGGGGTACGTCTCGGGCATGACGGTGCACTCCTTGGAGAGTTGAAGCGGAATCCCTGCCGCTGATAGGCCAGGGAGGCGAACACACCCCCTGTCGAGGTGCGTGTGGAGGGGGTTTCGGGGGTCTGACCTGCGGGGCCTCCCCGCCTCCCCCGAAACGGTGTTTTCGCTGATCAACGTGGGGGAGGCGGTGCGGGGAGGGGGTTGGGGAGTTCTCCCCGCCTCCCCGCCTCGGGAGGGTGCGCCTCCCCGCTACTGGGAGGCGGAAGCGGAACCGTCGGTGTCGCGGTTGGCGAGGGCGCGCAGGACGTGATCGCGGTGGACGACCATGACGCCGTGGGACTTCTTCGGCTCCTCGCCGTGGGCCTCCAGCAGGCTCTTGAGCCGGTCGTTGGTCCACTGGTTGCCGTAGACCTTCGGGTCCAGGGAGTGCAGCCGCTTGAGCACCTCGTTGGTCCGCATCCGGGGCGCGTCGGCGAGGACGGCGGCCACGTCGGTGAGCGGGTCGCGCTCCTCACCACGGTCGACGGAGGTCAGGGTGGTGACCCCGTCGCGCAGGGCCTTGGCCCGGGTGGCGATCTCGGCGGCGTCGTCGGTGCTGATGTAGTGCGTCCGCACGGTGATCGCGGCCTGCCCGGCGGGAATCTTGATCCCGTCCGACGCGACCACGACCGTGCCCTTGTCCAGCCCCGGCCGCAGCAGGTTCGGGGCGGCCCCGCCGTCGACCGCCTTGTCGCCCAGCGCCATGCGCGCCTGTGACTCGGTGCCCAGGGCGAGGGAGGCGCGGGTGTGGGCGCCTTCGCGGACCAGCTTGGGGAGGTTCTGGTCGGTGGGGTCCTGGGTGCCCTGGTAGAGCAGCACGTCCACGGCACGGCCCTGGTTGTGGATCTTCCGGGCGGCCATGAAGTAGCGGGAGGTGGCCTTGGACCCGCCGTAGGGGCGCTTCTCGCTGTCCACGACGGGGCACATGAACGCGACCTGCGCTTCGTCCACGATCCCGATCAGCGGCGTGAAGACGGTGCCGGGCGGGGCCTGGATGCGGCGCTCCATCTCCTTGACCAGGCCTTCGAGCATCTCCGTTGCCTCGATGACGTGGTCATCGGTTGGCCCCTGGATCAGCACGGTGGCCAGCCCGTCGAACATGCCCCAGTCGCCCACGCCCTTGAGGTCCGCGACGCGGAACTCCACCCGGGCGTCCAGGGCGAGCCACAGGGCCAGGGCGCGCAGGGCGGCGGTCTTGCCCTGGTTGGACAGGCCCGTGATCAGGAAGTGCCGCTGATAGAGGCTGATCAGGGCGGCATCCCCACGCAAGTCCTGACCCCAGGGCGCGCGGCCCTTGGCGTAGTCGGCGGTGAGGGTGGTGTCGGTCAGGAGCGGGGACGAGCCGATCGGCTCGTCCAGCGCACCGCTGTCCGCGATCCAGAGCCGGACGGTGCGGGCGGCCTGGGGGATCGTGATGAACACCTCGTGCTCATGCCGGGCCAGGTTCTCGGCGAGTTTCCGCCGGCGCTTCTGGACTTCGTTGGTGGCGACGCCGGAGGGGAGGGTGACGTCGACTTCGACACCGCATCCGGCGATGCGGATGGGTCCGAGCATCGCGGCCCCGGCGTCGCCCATCTCTTTCACGGCCTGCCGCAGGGGGGCGATGCCGAGGTCGCGCAGGGCGGTGACGACGACGGACGGAGTGATCGGTGCCCCCGCGTCCGCTGATCGGGCGGGCAGTACCCACTGCGGCGCCGCCTGCTGATGCCGCCCCACACCCCACAGAGCAAGTAACCCGGCCCACGGACCGAGGGTGACCAGCGGCCCCCACACCACGGTGATGACGACGACGATCCAGCGGACCAGTTCGATCAGGGCCAGGGTGGGGGTGGCGAGGTCGGCGAAGTTCTTGTTGGCGATGGCGAGGAAGATGCCGAGCACCAGCAGCCCACCGGCCGTGAGCCCGGCCGCTGCGGCGGCGCCCTTGGCGGCCTTGACCGGGGCCGAGAGCAGATCCATGCGGCGCTGGTGGCGGGCGGCGCGGAAGCGGGAGAGGCGCTCTTCCCACTCGGTGGCGAGGTCGAGGTTCCCCGCGGCTTCCGCCGCCCGCAGCATCCGCTCGTACCGGGAGGCGGTGCGGCCCTCCCACGCCCGGCGGGCCACGATCCGGCCGCCGCCGACCACGTACATGCCGTGCCGGACGGCGAACCGGGCGGTGGTACGCGTGCGGTCGTGCGTGGCGACCCTGCGCACGGCACGGCCGGTGCGGACGATCCGCGACCCCTGCGGGCCGGACGGGGTCTGCGGGGTGGTCGGCTCGGTGGCCGGGTCCTTGACCAGGCTCACCGGTTCGGCAGGCGGGGTGGGGCGGTGGTCGTCGAGGTGGTGCACGGTCCCCATTCCGGGGACCTGGACGGCGGGTTCGGTCATGATGAACGTGCCTCTCCGGCTCGTTGCTGTTGGGTTGGGGTGAAGGGGGCGGCCGGTTTCCTTGGCCGGGTCCGGCCGCCCCCGCTCAGGAGCGCTCAGCGCGCTGGACGGCCCGCTCCGCGAGACGAACGCGCTCCTCGGCCTGCTTGCGGGCCTGCTTCGCGGCGGGCTTGTCGGCTCGGGGGGCGGTGCGCTCGACGGCCTTGGCGGCGGCCAGGTCCTGGCGGGCGTCGGCCTGGACCTTGTGGAGCGCGGCAAGCTCCAGGGCGCCGCGCTCGGCGGCGGCCTGGTCGATGCGCTCGATCCGACGCTTGATGTCCGGGTCCAGGCAGTCCGCGAGGGACTGGCGGAAGCCCTTGCGGAACAGCTTGGCGCGCTCGCGGGACTCGGCTCGGGTGTAGCTGTGCACGGTGACCTCCCGTGGTGGGGCCGGACTGTCCGGCTCCCCAACCACCCCCGAAACGTGCGTGCTGGGTTCGGGGGTGGCGGGCAGCCGTCAGGCGAGCCGCAGTTCGCGGGTGTGGCACAGGACCGGGCCGATCAGCAGCCCGACCCGGTGCACGGTCCACCGGCCGTTCGTCAGCTGTCCCGGGGGAACCTCGTCAACGATCCGGCCGGTACGTCCGACCGCGCGCGGGTCGTCCTCACACGCAACGATCAGTACCTCTTGACCTGCCTGGAACACGGGCTTCTCCTTCCAGGTCAGCGGCGCTTGCGGCCGGTCGGGGTGGTCTTGCCGCCGACCGACTTCACGACGGTGACGACGCCCCAGGCGCAGACGGCGGCGAGCAGGGCGAGCAGGGCGAGGTTCGCGGCGATCGCGGTCAGCACCCCGACCAGCAGCGGGCCGAAGTAGACGCCGGCGGCCACCATCCCGGCGCCCATGCCGGAGCCGAGCGCGAGACGCTGCACCGTCCGGTCCGGCGGGGCCTGGTGGACGTGCACCACCTGCGGCACCGCGTTGGCCGACTGGTAGGTGGTGGGGAGGTGGTCGGTGTAGGCGGGGGTGCCGTCCGGCAGATTCACGACGGACGGTCGGCGGGGCTCGGGCAGGTGGTCCACGCGTGTTCCTTCCCTGGATGCGGGGTGGTGCGGGAGTGCCCCGGGCCGGAGTCGAACCGGCTGACCACCCCCGTGTTCGTCGGGTGGCCGGGGCAGTGGTGCGTCAGGCGCTCGTCGGCTGCGAGGTACGGGCCTCGGTGGCCTCGGAGGTTGCGGCGGATACGGCGAGCTGGGCGAGGATCTCGGCCTTGCGGAAGTCGTAGGGGGTGATGGCCTGGTAGCGGTCTCGGTCCTTGGCGAGGAGGCGTTCGGCGGCGGCGCGGTACTCGGCGGCGTTCATCAGACGGTGTCCTTCCGGTCAGCGGGTGGGCGAGGCGGGCGCGCAGTCGGTGCAGGACGGGTTGGTGCACAGCTCGATCCGGCCGAGCCCGAGCAGGCCGGTCAGGACGTTCGCGGCGCGACCGCCGGGCTCTCCGGCGATGCGGAGCCCGGCGGCGTGCAGGGCGCGGGTGAGGCGTTCACGCAAAGACACAGCGGTTCCCTTCGCAGGGGGCGGGGGTGTCGTGGCAGGGGACGCACATGCCGAGCGAACGCGGGATGCAATACCCCACATCGGTCCGGCAGTTGGGGCAGGTTCGGCGGGCGAGCATCGCCGCCGCCAAGGCGGCGGCGCGGCCCGGGGTCATGGGGCGTACGGGCTTGGCGTGCTCGATGCGGTAGAGGTAGGCGACCAGCGGGCCGCGTCGGCGGCGAGGCCGGTGGACCTCCGCGACGACGTCCTGACCACCCGGCCGCAGCCCCAGCGCGCGGAGCTGACGGCGGGTGGCCAGACCATCGGGAGCGAGGCGCCACCGGTAGACGTCGGCCATCAGGCGGCGGCGCGTTCGGCGCGCAGGGTCTCGCGCAGCTCCCGCGCCTTCACAGGCGATGTCCGCACGGCCCGCCGGATGCCCTCGGCCGTCAACTCCTTCACCGGCCAGTCGGCCGTAGCCGACCGCGCTTCGATGAGGAGCTGTTCGGCGGTGCGCGTCGGTCGACTCGACCGGGCGGCGTCGGGGACGCGTCCGGTCGCCCGACGCGGACGGGCCGACTCAGCGGCCACCGCACCGACCGGGGCCCGATCGGTCGGCTTCACCAGGTCGACCACCCTCGGGGCTTCCAGCGCCGCAGGAACCGGCGCCGGGGTGATCGGAGCAGGGGTCGATACTCCCAGGTCAGCCGTCGACCGTTTTACGGCGGTCTCAGTCGATTCCTCCTGATTTGTGGAATCGGCCGGGGTCTCGATCGGTCGGTGGTGCAGCACCTTGGCGACCAGGTCGGAACCGAAGTAGATCGACCCGACCGGCAGCGACGTGGCGAGCAGGACCAGGGCCCAGTTGGCGGGGTCCCAGTCGGCCAGTCGACCCCAGTCGACCACCTCACTGTGCAGCTCCGGGACAAGGCCGTGGACGTAGTTGAGAACGAGGGAAGCCAGGGTGTAGGCGGCCAGCACCCGCAGCGCGAACCGGCGGGCATCCCCGGTCAGGACCAGGGTCGCGACCAGGGCCAGGGCCATCAGGCCGTCGACCACGAAGGGGTAGAGCGTCGCGGCCGTGGGGTCGGCACCGGTCGCCGTGGCGACATCGCGCAGCGCGTTCCACGACACCCGGAACGCCATCCCGACCACACCGACCAGAGCGGCGACCAGCAGCCCCTTGCCAAAGCGGTTCATGACGCCCCGCCCTTCCGCTGGACGTCCACGGACGCCAGCAGCTCGACGCGGTCCATGACCCCGGCAGGCAACTCCCGCCACTCCCACCCGGCCCCATCCGGCAGGACGAAACCGAGCCGGGCCAGTACGTCCACCCGCTCCTGCACCGTGGGCACCGGCCCGCTCCGCCCGAACGAGTGCTCGGGCCACTCCAGGCTGATCCGGTCGGTGATGACGTACAGCTCCCACTCACCCTGGAAGCTGTTGGACAACCGCGCGCCGTAGGTCATGCCGTACCCCCCGACACCGTGGCGTACGACGAGGCGGCGGTGCGATTGGCCAGGTCCCGGCGGGCGGCCAGCACCCGCCGGCGTGCCCGGCGGATGCGCCGCGCATCCAGCTCGGTCGGCGTGCGGTCGATGGTCATGATCTGCGCGTCCAGCAAGGCGACGTCCGCCAGAATCAGCGGCATCTCCAGCTCGATCGCGTCCAGCTCAGCGTCAGTCGGCTCACCGTCGAACGGGGTGGCCGTAACAACGGCCTGAAGTGCTGCGATGCTCTTCACGGGTCTGTTCCTCTCTGACAGGAACGGCTCACCACGAACCCCCGGAGTTCCAGCTCCGGGGGTTCTCGCCGTTGGAACCAGCAATCCGGCTCCCCTCAGCCCCGCCCGTACGACCCCAGAGGGCCGGACGGGCGGAGGAGGCAACCGGCCGCAGCATGAGCTGCGGAGGGTGGGACGCCATCTCTCTGCCTGGCGCTCAGCAGGGCAGCTCACTGCGGGTGGCACCAAGGTGTTCTCCAGGGCCGCAGGATCGTGCGTACCGCGCCGACGCGCCGTACCACTGCCGACGGCACACCCGGCCGCCACGGGGGCGAGGGCTCTCACCTCGCCTCAGTTCACTGTTCAGTTCTCAAGAACCGGACGCTTCCTTCGGACCCGCTTCACGGGGCCCTCCGGACGTTCTTGCAGCTCAAACCACGGATCGATCACCCCCAAAGAGCCTGCCTAGGGGGGGTTTCCAAACCGCTTGATAGGTACCGTAGGCAAACCCAGCGCGGCGCGCAACCCCCTCTCGCGGTACAGTTCGATAGCCCCCCTAAGCGAGGAGTGGAGAACCGTGGACAAGGACATGACGCGGGTCACTGAGATTGCGCAGCCCGTAGCGCGGGCCAAGGCCGCAATCGACCTGATGGGGACCTATCAGTCGTGGGTACTGGAGCTGTCCCGAGTAAGGCGCGAAGCCATCGAAGAGGCTCAAGCGGCTGGCATGACACAAGCAGAGATCGCAAAAGAGCTGGGCGTGTCCCGAGGCCGCGTGGGACAGCTAGCGTCCGCCGGCCCCCCGCCGGAACGTGCCTTCTTCGGCACGGACCGCGTGACCATCTCTTTGGGCGGAAAGTACGAGGCCGGCAAGGGGCCCGACCAGAAGCCGAGCGAGGTTGTCACCAGGGAAGACCTCAACAACTTCGAGCATCTCCGAGGGATGCTCGCCGGCATGAAGCTCGATGCCGGGTACGAGGTGATCCCACCTTCCGGCATCGTGAACTTGAACCGCGAGAACCACATCGTGGTCTGCGGGCCACGGCTGTCCCCCATCGTTGCCCAGGTGCTAGAGGGGGATGACAACCTGCGCTTCGAGAAGGACACGGCCTGGCACCTGGTCGACCGAAAGGCAGGCGCCGAGTACCGGTCACCAATGGACGAGGACGGCTCAGCAGGCGACTTCGGATACCTGGGTCGGCTCCCTCGTCTCGATGGGCGCGGCACCTTCCTGTACATCGCGGGTGTCCACGCCATTGGGGCCAACGGGGTCGTTCACTACCTGCAACACAACCTGGCTGAGCTGTACCGAGAGGTTCGTACCCGCCGATTTTCGACCCTGATCTCTTGCCGCTACGACCCCAAGACCCTTGAGGTGCTCGAAAGCCGTAGGGTCACTCCGCTGTACCGACACGAGAGCTGAGCATGCGCGTATCCATTGACACACTCCCGGGCGGCGCCAACCCGAATGAAGACTGGGTGGCGGGCACGCCTTCGCTGGCGATCGTCCTTGACGGGTTGAGTACCGCTGGCCTCAGCACGGGTTGCAGCCACGGAGTCCCGTGGTACGTCGCGCATCTCGGAGGACAGTTGCTCGCGTCTCTCGCGGAACCGGACCAGTTGCTCTCCGACGGCCTGGCTGATGCCCTAGAACGGGTCGCCCACCTCCACCCTCGGTGCGACCTCAAGAACCCCGGTACCCCGTCTGCCACTGTGGCCGTTCTACGCCGCCGGTATGAAGTGCTCGATCACCTAGTGCTAGCGGACTCCCCCATCGTCCTCGCGGCGGATGGAGGCTTCACGGTGCTAACTGATCTACGCGTCGACTCCGTACTACCGGAGATGCGAGCCGAGGTGGAGCAGCACGAAACCCACACGCCGGGTCACAGGGAGGCGCTGCAACGATTCGTCCTGGCGCAGCGGCAGGTACGGAACACCGCCGACGGCTACTGGGTAGCGGCCGGGGACTCACGAGCGGCAGCGCACGCCCAGACAGGCAGCACCCCGCTCAAGGAGGTCCGCGACGCAGCGGTCATGTCGGACGGGGTGTCACGACTCGTCACGGAGTATCAGACAGCGAGCTGGGACGACGTCTTCACCACCCTCAGATCCAAGGGCCCCCGCCGCCTGATCCAGGACGTGCGGGATACAGAGGCGACAGACCCCACCGGGCGGCGGTGGCCTCGGTACAAGTCAGGGGATGATGCCGCTGTGGCGTACTGCCAGTGGTGAAGAAGCCGTCTCAGTTTCCGTCTCGTTCAGCAACGTACGGAGCCGTTCGCGGCTGGTTGCGCCCCCTGGCGATCCGAGCCGGAGACCCTGCGGCGAACGGCCGTGAACGCTCGCGGACGAACCGCCGACAGAGATGAACAGACCTCGAAAGCGAGTGTGGCGTAACCCGTCACCGTGGGTTCAAATCCCACCGCTACCGCTTCTGACACCCCCTTGGTCTGCAGAGACGCAGTCAAGGGGGTGTTCTGCGTCCAGGACACCGTGGTCACCAGGTGACCACCACCCGCACGATCTTCCCGAAGGGCCGCTCGGCCACACCCCACCGCGAGGCCAGCACCTCGACGAGGTGCCGCCCCCCGCCCACGGACGCGCTCATCGGAGGCCGGACGAAGGCGTGGTCCCCGGCTCCTCGGAGGCCAGGCGACGGATGCGGTGTGGCCCCGCACAAGCGGAGGTGAGCCGGTGGCGTCAGGGTCGCGTCGTGGTCCATCGCCCTCGTGAGACACGGGAGACCGTCGCGGAGGTGTATGCGCTTTCCGATACGCCCGCGATATAAGGCGTCCCTTTCGGCAGCGGGCGCGAGCGGGCGGAGAGGGGCCTTGCCGTGTCACTCCCGTGGCCCTGACCCGAGGGCCTCCGCAACGGCTAGGTATAGGGACATGAGCAACGAGAACGCCCCACCCGATGCCCTGAAGGCGAAACACCGCGCGATGTGGGCACTGGGCGACTATCCCTCCGTGGCGGCGCAGGTCATCCACGAACTCGGCGGCGAGCTGGTGCGGGAGTGCGGCATCCGGCAGGGCGACCGCGTCCTCGACGTCGCGGCCGGCTCCGGGAACGCGGCCATCCCCGCCGCCCTCCTCGGCGCCGACGTCGTCGCCTCCGATCTCACTCCTGAGCTCCTGGAGGCCGGGCGCCGCCTGGCCGAGGTGCGCGGCGCCCGGCTGGACTGGCGGGAAGCGGACGCGGAGGCACTGCCCTTCGCCGACGGTGAGTTCGACACGGTGATGTCCTGCGTCGGCGTGATGTTCGCCCCGCACCACCAGCAGACGGCCGACGAACTGGTCCGGGTCTGCCGGCCGGGCGGCACCATCGGCCTGATCAACTGGACCCCGGAGGGGTTCATCGGGCAGATGTTCGCCACGATGCGCCCCTACGCTCCCCCGCCGCCGCCCGGTGCCCAGCCGCCGCCTCTGTGGGGCGATCCGGAACACGTGCACTCCCTGCTCGGAGACCGCGTGAGCGACGTCCTGGCCCGCCGGCAGCCGCTGCGCGTCGACCGGTTCGCCCGCCCGGAGGAGTTCCGGGAGTTCTTCAAGGCCTGCTACGGCCCCACCATCGCCACGTACCGCTTCATCTCCGAGGACCCCGAGAAGGTGGCCGCCCTCGACTCGGCCATGGACGATCTGGTCGCGCGGAACCTCGTCGACGGCGCCATGAACTGGGAGTACCTCCTGGTCACGGCGCACCGCGTGGCCGCGTAGGCGCCGGGGGCCGACGCGTCGCAGGGATGGGCCGAGGGCCGCATGCGGCCGGCGCCGCCCTGCGCCCGCGTGCCGGTCCCCCCTGCCCTTGCGCGGTGCTGCCGACGCGGCGTACGTACGACTGGACTCCGGCCATGTGCCGTGGTCCCCGCGCGGGCATGTGCCGTGGTCCCCGCGCGGCCATGTGCCGTGGTCCCCGCGCGGGCTGGGGCAGACCCCGGCCGCCCAGCGCACAACGCCATCACCCTCTTCTCGGAGCCTCAGCAGCTGGGATACGCGCACGTGGAAGGCCCCTGCCCGTCCGGCGCCGTCATGCGGCTTCCGCAGCCGTTCGACCTCGGCATCGGCACGGGCAGCCTCGTCTGACGGACGGCGTCGGCGTCGGCGTCGGCGTCGGCGTCGGGAAAAGTGAGGCCGGGGGAAGTGAGGCCGGGGGAAGCGGCGTCGGGGGGACCGGCCGCTTCCCGCCATGAGAGCAGGGCCTCCGGGTCGGGCGCCGAGGTCGGGGGAAGTCGCGCGGCGGTGACCCCGCAGTGAGGGCCTGTTCCGGCCCTCCGGTTCCTGCCAGGGCCGGAGAACTCGGGGTCCATCCTGCGTAGCGCAGAAGCCGCCCGGGTGGGCAAAAGGCCTCGACGGGCGGGGCCCAGGTCCGTGAAGGGCGCATCAGTGAGCGAGAGCAGCCACCCGATACGGCCATACGTGCGGATACAATCTGCCGATCGCACGCCAGGTCCAGGCGGCGTCAGGCGGGGTCTACGGGGAGGCAAGGGCAGTGGCGCTAGCGAAGAAGATCGCGCTCTTCATATTGGTGGTCTTCGTGCTGTACTCGATCATCACCTCGCCCGAACGCTCCACCGAGCTCGTAGGGGTGGGGTTCGAAGGCGTTTCCAGCGCTGCTCAGAGCGTCGGCGACTTCATGACCGAACTGGTGAAGTAGCGAAAACAGTAGGGGTACCGATGATCCGCCACCTGGTCCTGTTCAAGCTGAATGAAGGCGTCGAGCGGGACGATCCGCGCGTCGTCGCCGGGGACCGCGCCTTCCGGGAACTGGAAGGGCAGGTTCCGGAACTGGAGTTCTGGGAGTGCGCCTGGAACATCACCGACCGACCGATCGCGTACGACTACGCCATCAACTCCGCCGTCGCCGACGAGGCCGCCCTCAAGCGCTACATCGAGCACCCGGCCCACCAGGCCGCCGCGGCACAGTGGCGCGCATTCGCCACTTGGGTGATCGCGGACTACCCCTTCTGATCCCTCCCGCCGCGGGTGTAAGACCGGCCCCGCCTGCCCCCTCGCCGCTCAGGCGAGGGGTTCTTTCGTTCCGTTTAAACCTTTATGACCTCAACACGGCGCTTTGGGGTGCTTGCACACAGTGGACATGTCTTGTGATGCTATGACCGCTTTTGACGGATGAGTTGACCGTAGTTGACCGCGAAGGGGTGGCGTCACCGTGCCGGCCAGTACAGCGCCTCAAGTGCCTCCCCAGTCCGTCCAGCCGTCCCCAGCCGTCTCGCAGAGCGCCTTCCAGGGCGCCTCCCAGGTCGTCCAGGCCGCGCCGGCCCAGGAGATCCAGACCGAGACCCCGGACCCCACCGCCCCGCCCGCCAGGACCCGCGGGGCGGACACCAGGGCCCTCACCCAGGTTCTCTTCGGGCAGCTCAAGAACCTGGAGCCCGGCACCCCGGAACACGGTCGCGTCCGGGCCGCCCTCATCGAGGCGAACCTTCCGCTCGTCCGGTACGCCGCCGCGCGGTTCCGCAGCCGCAACGAGCCGATGGAGGACGTCGTCCAGGTCGGCACCATCGGCCTGATCAACGCGATCGACCGCTTCGACCCGGAACGCGGCGTCCAGTTCCCCACGTTCGCCATGCCCACCGTCGTCGGCGAGATCAAGCGCTACTTCCGCGACAACGTCCGCACCGTCCACGTCCCCCGCCGGCTGCACGAGCTCTGGGTCCAGGTCACCGGTGCCACCGAGGACCTGACGACGGCTCACGGACGCTCCCCCACCACCGCCGAGATCGCCGAGCGGCTGAAGATCTCCGAGGACGAGGTGCTCGCCTGCATCGAGGCGGGGCGCTCCTACCACGCCACCTCCCTGGAGGCGGCCCAGGAGGGCGACGGGCTGCCCGGGCTGCTCGACCGGCTCGGTTACGAGGATCCCGCGCTCGCCGGTGTCGAGCACCGCGACCTCGTACGCCATCTCCTCGTCCAGCTCCCCGAGCGCGAGCAGCGCATCCTCCTCCTGCGCTACTACAGCAATTTGACCCAGTCTCAGATCAGCGCCGAACTAGGCGTCTCCCAGATGCATGTGTCAAGGCTTCTGGCCAGGAGTTTCGCCCGACTGAGATCCGCAAACAGGATCGAGGCGTAACCGGAACGGGTAGACCTTCCAGAGACCGGTTCTGGCGGCATAAAAGCCCTACACCCCCTGTTTCCAGGGCGGATTCGGCGCTGACTTGTCGACATGTCACTACAGCGTGTTGCCGACATGTGACATTCTGCTCGAAGCGCGTTTGCCGCAGCCCCGCCTCCGGTATTCAGGTGGAGGCTGCGTTCCTCCGATGGTCGCGGCCACCGCGACCGTCCGCGACCTCAAGGGGGTGGCATGTCCGCAGAACAGGGCAGCTCGAAGGTGCTCACGCTCACGAAGAGCGTGCCGGCACCCGCCGTGCTCACCAGCTCGCCGGAAGCCATCGACACCCGTACTCTGTCCCGCTCCCTGTTCCTGCGGCTCGCCGCGCTCGGCCCCGCTTCGGGTCCCGAGGGAACGGACAGTCCGGAGCGGACCTACGTGCGGGACACACTCATCGAGCTCAACCTCCCGCTGGTGCGTTACGCCGCGGCGCGGTTCCGGAGCCGCAACGAACCGATGGAGGACATCGTCCAGGTCGGCACGATCGGCCTGATCAAGGCGATCGACCGGTTCGACTGCGAACGGGGCGTGGAGTTCCCGACGTTCGCGATGCCGACCGTCGTCGGGGAGATCAAACGCTTCTTCCGCGACACCTCCTGGTCCGTACGGGTGCCCCGGCGCCTCCAGGAGCTGCGGCTCGCGCTGACGAAGACCAGCGACGAGCTGGCCCAGAAGCTCGACCGCTCCCCGACCGTGCCTGAGCTGGCCAAGGCGCTCGGGGTCTCCGAGGAGGACGTGGTCGACGGCCTCGCCGTCGGCAACGCGTACACCGCGTCCTCGCTCGACTCCCCCTCGCCCGAGGACGACGGCGGCGAGGGCTCCCTCGCCGACCGCCTCGGGTACGAGGACGCGGCGCTGGAGGGCGTCGAGTACCGCGAGTCGCTGAAGCCCCTGCTGGCCAAGCTCGCCCCGCGCGAGCGCCAGATCATCATGCTGCGGTTCTTCGCCAACATGACCCAGTCGCAGATCGGCGAGGAGGTCGGCATCTCCCAGATGCACGTCTCCCGGCTGCTCACCCGCACCCTTGCCCAGCTCAGGGAAGGGCTCATCTCCGACTGAGCCGTGAGCCGTGCACGGGGGTTCTGATTTGACGGAGTGTCAGACACACTGGCGCAATGCGACGTCGGACTCGTCAGTCATGCGGACCCAACGGCCGCCGAGGCACCGTGATCGCCGCCTCGGCGGCCTCGCTGTGGCTGGCCGGCGGCCTCCTGACCGGCTGCGGGGGCAGCCCCGGCGACGGTTACGCGGCCGTCGGTGCGGCCGGTGGCGGGGCCTCAGGGCGCCCAGGGCCCTCGGGGAAGGTGACGCTGGTCCCGCTGGACGGAGGCGGTAGGCAGGAGAGCGGGGGCGAGGCCGGGGGCCCGGGTGCCGACCGGCTTCCGGGGGCCTCCTCGCCGCCCACCGGAGACTCCGCCGGCCCTGACGCCGTCGACGGGCCTTCGGGGGTTCCCGCGGCGCGGCTCCCGGGCCCCGGGCCAGGAGGCGGCGGGAGCGGAGCGCGTACGGGGGCGCCTGTCGGGTCCGGAACAGGGACCGCCGGGGCCGGGGCCCAGCCCGGTACGCCCTCGCAGCCCGCACAGCCGTCCAAGCCCGCCGAGCCCTCCACCCCCGGCAGCGGGTCGAGGCCCGGCGGCGAAGGCGGTACGACCAGCCCTCCACCCAGCCCCCCGCCCAGCACACCTGCCCCGCCCCCGCCCCCCGCCACGCTGGCGCTGAGCGCCCCGCAGCGCGCGCCGGCGGACAAGCGGTGGTGCGAGAAGGTGACCGTGGAGTTCCGTAACACCGGCGGCTCCCCGGCCCGTTCGGGAACCGTCACCTTCGCCACGCACATCATCGGGGCCCTGGGCGTCGACTGGGCCACCATCAGGTCGAGCCAGTCGCTGCCCGCGCCCATCGCGGCCGGTGCGACGCGCTCGCAGACGTACGCCGTCTGCGTGGAGTCCTGGCGCGTCCCCCTGGGGATGCGCGTCGAGACCCAGGACGTCTCCGCCGTATGGGAGTGAACCTCGGCCCCTGGGCGAAAACGCCCGTGGGGCGGACGGCGGAACCGCGCATGCGCTCCCCCGTGCGGGAGGTCCCCCGGGCCCACCTCGACCTCCACTCCGCCACCCAGGAGGCCGAGGTGGAGCGGCTGATCGGGCTCGGCGCC
>NZ_JBEXSI010000045.1:0-60072 GCF_040613515.1 Streptomyces sp. NPDC006261 | reverse complement strand
CTCTCCCCCCCCCCCCCTCTCTGCCTTTGGGTGGGGGGTGCGCTCCCCCCTTTGGGCGGCGGGGGGGGGGCTCGGCGGGGCGCGCGCGGGCCGCCGCCCCTTCCCCGGACCCGCTCGGGCCGCAAGATGGCGAAACGCCGTCGCGCGGGCCCCGGATCTGCTGGGATGGGCGGTGGGAGCACGAGCCGTGAGCACGGGGGCGCAGGGTGGGGCTGGAGTTCGGGCACGACCTTGGGCTGCGCCGCGCACTGCGCGGTCTGCCGCTCTCCCCGCTCGTCCCGGGGTACGGCCATCTCCTCGCTCAGCAACAGGCCCTGGGGTTACGCCACATCGGCGACGCTCTGGTCGAGCGCGGGCGGGTGCTGCGGGTGCTCGACGGGATCTTCGAGCAGCGCGCCGCGCGCCGCTGGCACCACGTCGGCGTCGATCGGCTGCGTCAGGTGGGCGCCGCGCGCGGCGGGGCGTACGGGCCGTTCCTCACCCGACTGGAGGCGGTGCAGCTCCAGGACCCCGCCGCCCTGCGCCGCGTCCTTCTCTACCAGCTCGTCGAACTCCTCCAGGCACACCCGCGGGGCTCCGAGCCCGGCACGGCCGTCTCCCTCGGCATCTGCCCGCAGGAGGCGCCCGCCCTCGTCCGCGTGGCCGCCGCCCACCTCCGGCTGGACGGCGGACAACGGCGTGCGGCTGAGGGGTTGGCGGACGCCTGGGGAAGCGGAAAGGTGCGGCGCGCCGCCGGGCTGGCGGCCCTGCTCCCGGCGGGCGGCGGGGGCGATGCGATGCTGCGCCGGCGGCTGGCGGAGATCGCCGAGCGGGTGAAGGAGGCCGACGACGCCCTCGACGCGGCGCGGGAGGCCGAGCGAGCGGGCGATGCACGGGCGGCCGAGGACGGCTGCCTACGGGCGGCCCGCCTGGCCTCCGACTGCCCCCGCGCCCTGCTCGGCCTCGTACGGCTGCACCGGCCGGGGGGCGGCGGGGGCACGGAGCGCGGTCCGGCCGAGTCCGAGGGCACCGGGCCCCGTGAGGTGCTGGCGGTCCGCGCCGCGTCGGAGACCGTGTCCCTGTCGCTCTCCCCCTCCCCCACGGCCGCCGACGGGGCGAACGGCCGGCGGGTCATCCGGCTGATACGGGTGCCGGGCGGCACGACCGGGATCGCCGAGATCACGGACGCCTCCCCGTCGGGCGGCTGGGTGGACCACGACCCCCCGTTCGGCCACGAGGTCCGCTATGCCGTGTTACCCCTGCGGGACGGCAGGATCGACGGCCCGCCCGTCGTCTCGGAGGTGCTGCTCGTCGCTCCGGACGTGTCGGGGCTGCGGTCCACCACGGGCCGGGGCCGTATCGAGGCCACCTGGACCGAGCCGTCGGGTGCGCTGGGCGTACGGGGGCGACTCCTGGGACCCGACGGACCGGTGGACGGCGTCGAGGTGCGTACGGGCGCCCTGACCGCGACCGGTCTGGGCGTCGGCGCCTACGTGCTCCGCGTCCACTGCCGCTACCGGTCGCCGGACGGGGCCGTCATCGAGTCGGCGGGCGCGGAGCACCCCGTCTCCGTCGATCCCTGGCCCACCCCGGTGGACCGGCTCGACGCCACGGCTGTCCGCGGGTCCGTCCGGTTCTCCTGGAGCGGCGGGCAGGACGCCGACGTACGCCTCGTCTCCTGGCCGGCCGGCCCGCCGGAGCCGGGGACCGAGCTGACCGACGGCCCGGCGCGGCCCTGGCCCGTTCCGCTGCCCTGGGAGACGGCGACGGGTGGTGGTCTGGTGCCGCCCCCGGGCTCGGTGACGCGGGTGTCCGCGCTCGCCGTGCTCGGCCCGCGTGCGGTGGCGGGGCCCGGTCTTGTCGTCGAGTGCCCGCCCGCCGTGGCCGGCGCCCGGGTGGAGCGGGTGGGCGGGGGCCGGGCGCGCGTCACGTTCGACTGGCCGGCGGGGGCGGGCGAGGTCGCGGCCACCGTTGACCAGGACGGAGCGAGCACGGTGCACCGGGTGGTGGCCCGCAGCACCTACGTCCGGGAGGGGCTGTACGTGGACGTGGCGCCCTCCGCGTTCTCCGTCACCCTTTCCGCCGCGCCCCGGACGACGGACGCGGTGGTCGTTCCCGCGCCGGGCGGCGAGACCCGGGTCCCGGCGGACATCGCCGTGAGCTACCGGATCGTTCCCGGTGCCCGCCGAGCCCTGCGCCGGGGGCCCTCGCTGCTGCGGGTCAGCCTGTCCTGCCCGGGCGAAGCCCCGTCCGGGCTACCGGAGTTCGTCCTCGTGGCCAGGGCGGGCAACGGCCGCGACCCGATCCGGCCGCGCACCCCCACGGACGGGACGACCCTGCTCCGGCTCGACGGGGGCGCCCTGCGGCCCGGCAGTCCCGTCGAGCTGCCCGTGCCGTCCGGCCTCCGGCCCCCCTACGCCCTGCGCGGGTTCCTCCTCGGCGAAGGGGCCGCCGACGTACGCCTCGACGAACCCTCTCCCACGACCCTGGTGGTGCGCTGACATGACGACCGTCATCTGTCCCTACTGCTTCGACCGCGCACCGGCCGCGCGCCTGCCCTACCGCTGTCTGATGATGGCCACCGGGGTACGCGGCGGCACCCCGTGCGACGCCGAGCCCGACGACGTATGGGCCGACTTCATGGGACCGAGCCTGCCGCCCTCCCGGCGGCTGCGCGGCCCGGTCTTCCCCGCGCCCCGCACTCTCGCGACCCTGCGCGGCACCTCCGCCCGGCAACCGTGCCCCGCATGCGGGGTGGCCACATCGGTACGGGTCTGCCGCGGCTGTCACAACGACTTCCCCAGCGAGTACTGCGACCAGGACAGCCGCATCATCGCCCTGGTGGGCGCCAAGGCCTCCGGGAAGAGCACCTACGTCTCGGTGCTCGTCAACGAACTGCGGGGCCGGGTCGGCCGGGAGTACAACATCTCGCTGCCCGCGATGGGGGCCGAGACCCAGCGCCGTGACCGGGAGATGGAGGAGGACCTGTACGAGCGGCTGCGGCTCCCGGACACCACCCGTCCGGCCGCGATGGGCTTCAACGACCCGCTGCTCTACCGGCTGAGCGTGCCGCGCCGGGGGCGGTACGCCAAGGGCAGCAGGCACACCACGCTGGTCTTCTTCGACGCGGCGGGCGAGGACCTCAAGAGCGCGGAGGCGATGGCCCGTTACACCCAGTACCTGGCGGCCGCCGACGGGATCATCCTGCTCGTCGACCCGCTCCAGATGGGTTCGGTGCGCGACCGCAGCGCGTCGGCCGACGGGCCGCCGCTGCCCGCGGTCGAGACGTCCCCGCAGCAGATCGCCTCCGACCTCGCCGCCCAACTGCGCTCCCACGGACGGAGCGTGTCCCGGGGCCGGGTCACCACACCGATGGCCGTCGCCGTGACGAAGACGGACGCCCTGCGGGCGCTGCTGGGGGCGCACTCGCCGCTGCTGCGCAACGCCACCCACAGCGGCGGCGAACTGGACGACGGTGACCGGCTCGCCGTGCACGAGGAGTTGCGGTCCCTGCTGAGTGACTGGGACTCCGGGGTGCTCTGCCGTCAGCTGGAGAACGACTTCGCCGAGCTGTCGTACTTCGGCCTCTCGGCGCTGGGCGCACCGCCGCCCGCCGACGCGCCGGCCGACGCCCCGAAATCGGGTCCGCAGCCGCTGCGGGTGGAGGATCCGCTGCTGTGGCTGCTGGGGCGGCGCGGTCTGGTCCCGGTGCGCGAGAGCCAACGGGAGGACCGGCGGGAGAACCCGGACCGCATGGGGAAGGCCGACGCATGAGCCTGGGACAGCTGCACTACACCTCGGCACCGCCCGGCCCGGACGGCTCGGGGTTCCGCTTCACCGCGCTCACCCCGGGGCTGCCGCAGTCGGTGCTCCGGGAGGCCGAGCAGCTCATCGGCTACGAGCCGCCCCGGAACGCGCCCTCGCGCCCCTCCACCACCGAACTCGCGGCATTTCCGCGGGCGTTCAGCTACAGCGAACTGTCCGACGGCAGCAGGCTGCTGGCCCGTACGGTCTACACGGGCGCCGACTACAGCGGCCGCTGGGGCAACTTCCACGCCCACGCCGTCCACCTGGCCCCGGGGCAGCAGCTGCCGGACGGGGCCCTGCCTGTCAGTGCCTGGGAGTCCCCCGGATGGACCGCGGCCACCCCGGAGGGAGGCGCCCCGCCGGCTCTGGCCGCGCTGCCGCCCTCCACCCTGCTGGACCCGGCCGGCCTGATCGCCTTCGCCGCCTCCCGGGCGCCCTGGCTCGCCGCCGTGTTCACCGACCTCCAGCGTCAGGCCGAGGACGAGACGGCGCCGCAGGTCGTCCTCGTGGAACGGGACAGCGCGGATGTGGCCCGCTGGGTGGCCCTGGCGAGCGCGGCACTGCCCCGGGAGGCGGCGCACCGGCTGACGTTCACCACGTACACCCGGCGCCCGCACCTCGCCGGGCAGCGGATCATCGGCGTCCTGCCGGACGACGCGCACGGGCTCGCCGGTTCCGGGCGCCGCTACCGGGTCCACGACTGCGCCGTCCCGCCCGCCCCGGACGGGCCGGCGCCCGGCCCCGACGGGTCGCAGCCGGCCCCCTGGGCGGTGGCCGCCGCCCGGATCTGGTCGGCCGGTGCCTTCGAACTCTTCCAGCACGCCCACCGCCTCCCGGGAGAGCCGTTCACGGCAGGACCCGCGTCGGCGCTCGCCCTGTGCGCCGGGATCGACCTGCCGTCGCCGCACCGGACGGCGGCGGCCCTGTGGGCGTGCGAACACCCCGCCGAGCTCGACGAGCAGGAGCTGGACGGGCTCGTACAGACCCTGGCGGCCCCCCGGCAGGAGGCGGTACCGGCGGCCGAAACCGCCGCCCTGGCCGAGCTGTTCGCCCGGGCCGGCGGGGGCCTGCGGCCGGAGACCGCCGCTCCGCTCGCAGCCCGCCTGCTCACCGCCGCCGTCCGCTCGGCCGAGCCGGTACGTCCGCCCGAGCTCGGAGCCCTGACCGACGTGGTGGCCCGGCAGCTGGCGGCCGAGCTGGGCCCGGAGCTGCGGGCCGGGATCGCGGACGCGGCGGGCGGCTTCGCGCGTCCGCTGCGGCTGCTGCGGGTGGCCGGTCTCCTCGCGGTGGACTGCTCCGACCTCGTCACCCCGCTCGCGCACCGGCTGGCGTCCGCGCTCGTGGCCGATCCGTCCGCGTACGGGGGTGAGCTCCACGAGACGCTGACGGACCGCCCCGGCCTGCACACCGCCCTGCTGCGGGAGCTGGACGCGGCGGCCCTGGCCGGTCCTGCCGCGGTCACCGTGCTGCTGGAGCGTGCTCCGGTGGAGCTGGCGAGCCGCGAGGCGCTGCCGTATCTGCGCATGTGCGGCCGGCGGGCCAGGGGCCCGGCCGGGGGCGGGGGCGGCGACCGGAGCGGTGAGCTGCGCGCCGTGCTGGACGCGGCACGGGTCTCCGTCTTCGCGCATCCGCCACTCCTGCGCGTCGCCTTCCGCCTGGTGTGGGGCTCCGACACACCGACGCCGGAGGAGGCCCGGTACGTCCTCGCCGAGACCGGGGCCGACGTCCACCGCGCGGCGGAGACCTGGCCCTTCCTGGTCACGGCGGCGCTGAACGGTCGGCCGGGAGACCCGCACGCGGACGAGCTCGCACACGAACTCCTCGCGGCCTTCCCCAAGGAGCTGCGGCCCCACGACCGGGCGGCCCTCCTGCTGCTGGAGTTCGCGCGTGACCTGCGGGCGGGCGGTGCCCCACCCGGCTGGGTGAGCCGGGTCCTCGGCCTGCGGAGCACGGCCCAACCGGTGAACCCCGCGGTGCTGGAACACGTCTTCGGCAGGCTCACCCGGAGGCTGCTGACCGACCCCGGCGCGGGCCGCGAGCTGGACGAGATGATCCGCAGCGGCGACGCCGACCTCTGCGCGGCCTACGAGCGGGCCGCCCAGCAGGACGGGGTGCGGAGCCGACTCCTGCGCGATCCCCGCTACTTCGCGGACCGGTTCGTCGACTGGAACGCCCACCCCCAGGCGGGCGGGGCCTGGGGCAACGTCCGGGGCGCACTGCTGGACGGGGTGCTGCGTCCGGCCGCGCGGGCGCTGACCACCGAGGAGCTGGCCACCGTCGAAGCGGCCCTCGCCAAGCGGGGTGCACGGCACGCGGAGGACTTCCGCGCCTGGAACCGGCCGGGGGCGCTGAGCCGGCTCGGGCTGCGGTTCGGCGGGCGGGACGGCCGCCCGGGCAAGGGATCGCCCCGCCGCCGAGGCTCCGGTTCCGGGGAGCGGCGCCGGGACGGGGGCGCCTGATGGGCGGGCTGATCACGGCGGCGGTCTGGCTGACGGTGGCGGTCTGGGCGGGGGTGTGCCTGTTCCGCGCGTTCTGGGAGTTCCTCGCGCTGGCGCTGGGTGCCTCCGCGAAGGTCCTCGGCCCCCGGACGCCCGGCACACCCGACCCCCGGATCCCGCCCGTCGGGACCGAGCCCGCACAGCGCGCGTACTGGTCGCGGCTGATGTGGGTGGACGCGTACACCTCCGCCCGCGCCGCCGCCTCCGCCGTACGGCACCGGCTGCTGGGCCGCTGGATGGCGGTCACCGCCCGGCGCATGTTCACCGGGCACCAGCCGTCCACCGGCTACCGCTTCGGCCACTGGATCGCCCGTTTCGTCGTCCGCCTCCTGGCCCCGGGCACCGCACTCGGGGCGATCACGGGGGCGCTCCTCGCCTCGGCGGTCATGGTGCTCGTCCACCTCGTGATGTGGCTGCTGGCGGGCCTGGTGTGGCTGGCCGCGGTGGCCGGGGTCGTGGTGCTGCGCGGTGCGGACCGGGCCGGGGCTCTGGTGCGGCGGGTCCGGATGAAGTGCCCCTACCCGGGCTGCTACCGGGCCTTCCCGCTCGCCGTGCACCGTTGCCCGGGCTGCGGCGCGGCCCACCGGGAGCTGCGGCCGGGCGGGTTCGGCGCGTTGTGGCACGTCTGCTCGTGCGGGCGCCGGCTCACCACCGTCTCCCTGGCCGGCCGCGACCGGCTCGCGGTCGAGTGCCCGCACTGCGACCGATCGCTCCCGGCCGGGATCGGGCGCCTGCGCATCGTGCACGTTCCGGTGATCGGCGGGACCTCGTCGGGCAAGACGATGCTGATGGCGGCGGCGGTCTCCGGGCTGCACGCGACGGCCGGGCGGAGCGCGCTGAAGGTGTCGTTCGCGACGGACGACGACCGGCGGGACGTCGTGGACCTCGACGGGCAGCTCAAGCAGGACGGTCGCGTGCGCAAGACCCAGGGCGGCCAGCCACGGGCGCTGATGCTGCGAGTCACTCACCGCCGCGGGCACCGGCTGCTCTACCTCTACGACCCGATGGGCGAGTCCCTGTACGACGTGGACTCCACGCGCCGCCAGGAGTACCTGGCCCACGCGGACGGGGTGGTGCTGGTCGTCGACGTCCTGGCCGAGCCCCAGGTGCGCCGGTCCCTCTCGGCCGCCGAGGAGGAGCTGGCGCGCGCGGCCGGCCCCTCGGAGCCGGGGCCGTGGCAGACGTACCAGACGTTCACCGGCGAGCTCTCGGCGCTGACCGGACGGCGTCGGCGCGGTCGGCTGCCGCTGGCGGTGGTGGTCACCAAGCGGGATGTGCTCGACCGGATCGAGCGCCTGCGGGTCCCCGCGACAGGGATCGCCCCCTGGCTGGCCACGATCGGTCTGGACCCGCTGGTACGGGACCTGGGGCACCGCTTCCGGACCCGGCGGTACTGGGCGCTCAGCGCCTACGCGGCCACCGGTACGGGCCCCCTGGTGAGCGAGCAGCAGCGGGCGGCTGAGGCGGTGTTGTGGATTCTGGCCCGCACGGGGCTGCGGGTCGGCAAGCTGCTCTCGGAGGGCTCCGATGCCGACCCGTCCGTGCCCGGCATGCGAACCGCGCCTGTACAAGATCGTCAACCCGCTGACGGAGCCTGACGTGGTCGTTAAGGTCGGTCACGTCCGAGAAGAGAGGAACGGTCCACGGCCATGCCGGTCGTCACACCGAACATCGCGCGGGGGCGTCGACTGCTCCTCGCCCTGTTCGTCATCGCCTCCGTGCTCACGCTGGGCGGGCTCCTGGCCTGGGGCCTGGTGCACCTCGGAGAGCTGCTGAGCGGGTGGCTGAGCGAGTGAGGACACCCCATGTCCGTCCCCGACGGCACAACGAAACACACCATGACAAGGAGGGCTTCGAGTGAGTGACATCCCCGGCGGTCCCATGGCGAACCGGCCGGTCCACTTCATCTGGCTGCTGGACTGCTCGTACTCCATGCAGGGCGAGAAGATCGGACAGCTCAACTACGCGATCCGGGAAGCGGTTCCCGAGATGCGGTCGGTGGCCCACGACAACCCTGCCGCCCAACTCCTGCTGCGTACGCTGACCTTCTCCACGGAGGCACGCTGGCACCACAAGGACCCGGTGCCGGTCGACGACTTCACCTGGCAGGACGTCCAGGTCGACGGCATGACCAACCTGGGTGAGGCGCTGGAGGTGGTCTCCCGGGAGTTCCAGACCCCGCCGATGCCGCAGCGGGCCCTGAAGCCGGTGCTGGCACTGGTCTCCGACGGGGTGCCGACGGACGACTGGAAGACGGGCCTGCGGGCACTGGACGCCACGCCGTGGGGCAAGAAGGCCGTGCGGGTGGCCATCGCGATCGGGGCGGACGCGGACCGCAGCGTGCTCCAGGAGTTCCTGGGCAACCCCGAGCTCCAGCCGCTGGACGCCAACAGCCCCAAGCAGCTGGCGGCGGCGATCCGCTGGGCCTCGACCGCCGCCGTCAAGGCCGCGTCCCAGCCGGTGGCGGCCCCCACCGACGCCACGGTAAAGCAACCGCCTTACGCGCCGCCGCAGTTGGACGACGACGATGACGACGTCTGGTGAGCGCTCCTGAGCGGCCGCTGTGGGAGACGCTCGAACACAGCGTGCGGGGGGTCAACAAGCAGATCAACCAGGACTGGTACGTCGCCGAGGGGTCCGGGTCCAAGGGCGATCCGCTGATCCTCTCGGTGGCGGACGGCCATGGCTCGGCGGCGCACGCCCGCAGCCATATCGGGGCGCGGTGCGCGGTCGACCTGTTCGCCGTCCAGGCCCGCAGGTTCGCAGAACTCGCGCGCTCCGAGGGCCCGGACGGGACGACGCAGAGCCTGAGCTGGCTGATGAACTACGCGCGCAACGAGCTGCCCCGGCAGCTGGTGGCCGCCTGGCAGGAGCAGGTGCTCGCCCACTGGGACCGCTACCCGGAGACGGTGAACCCGGCGGCCGAGCCGCCCCGCAAGGGCCAGAAGCTGCTGCTGTACGGAGCGACGCTGGTCGGTGCGGTGCTCACCCCGAAGATGTTCGCGGCCTGGCAGCTCGGCGACGGTGAGCTGACGGTGATCGGCGCCGATGGGGCGATCGCGCTGCCGCTGGCCCCGATGGAGGTGGATCTCGGCGACGAGACGGAGTCCCTCTGCAGCCGCGATGCCTGGAAGATGGTCCGGGTCCACTGGGCGCCGGTCGTCGCGCGGGACCGCACCCCCCGGCTGATCGCCCTGTCCACCGACGGCCTCTCCAAGAGCTTCGCCTCCGACGAGGGCTTCGCCCAGTTCATGACCGGGCTCGACCAGCGGCTCGCGAAGGACGGCGGCACCGACGACGTACGCGACGCCCTGCCCGGGTGGCTGGCCGAGGCGGCCCGCTACTCCGGTGACGACACGACCCTGGTCGCCGCCCGGCGGCCCGGCCCCGACGCGGCGGACCACGGCGCCGCGGCAGAGAGACCACGGAGTGACGCATGACCGGCATGCTCGACGGAGGAACGCTCCTCACCGCTGACGACGGGGAGTCCGTCCGCGTCATCGACATGCTCGGGGCCGGCGGTCAGGGGGAGGTGTACCGGGTGGCGACCGCGTCGGGCGACCGCGCCCTGAAGTGGTACTACCCGTCCTGTGCGACGCCCGAGCAGTCCGACATCGTACGGGAGTTGGCCGCCCGGGACTTCGACGACGACCGCTTCCTGTGGCCGACGGCGTACGTGCCGTCCGGCACGGGCGCGTTCGGCTATCTGATGGATCTGCGGCCGGACCGGTTCAAGGGGCTGCCCGATCTCTTCCGCCGCAGGCTGCGGACCACGCCGCGCGCCCTGCTGGCCGCCGCGCTCTACACGGTTGAGGCCTACCAAGCTCTGCACTCGCGGGGGATCGCCTACCGGGACATCTCCTGGGGCAACATCTTCTTCGACCCGGACAGTGGTGACGTGCTGGTCTGCGACAACGACAACGCCGTGGTCGAGGGGGACACCACCGGCATCTCGGGGACCATGGAGTTCATGGCGCCCGAGCTGGTGCGCGGCGAAAGGGGGGCCAGGCCCGGCACCCAGTCCGACCTCCACTCGCTGTCGGTGCTGCTGTTCATGCTGCTGATGAACCATCACCCTCTGAAGGGCAAACGGGAGTTGGAGATCCACTGCCTGGACGAAGCGGCGGAGAAGCGGCTGTACGGGAAGCAGCCGCTGTTCGTCTTCGACCTCGCCGATCAGGCGAACGCCCCCGACCCCGTCGAGCAGACCACCGTCCTGCACACCTGGGCTGCGGCTCCCCCGGCCCTCCAGGACCTGTTCACGCACAATTTCACCGTGGGCCTGCACCAGCCGACCGCCCGGGTGCGGGAGTCGCAGTGGCGCGACGCGCTGCGCTCCGTCCTGGACGCCATCGTGGACTGCGCCGACTGCGGCCGTCAGAACATGACGCAGCCCGCCGCGAGCACGGCGGGCACGTGCTGGTCCTGCGACAGCCCCCTGATCCTGCCGCCCCGGCTGAGCATCACCACACCCCTGCCCCGCTCCGAGCGCCATATCCGCCTGCGCCGGGACGCCCGGGTGCACGAGCACCACCTGGCGCCGGAACCGTCCCGGCACGACTACAGCGACGCCACGCTGGTGGCCGAGCTGACCGAGCACCCCAGCAGGCCGGGGAAGTTCGGGCTGGCGAACCGGTCATCGACGAGCTGGACGGGGACGCGTTCCGACGGAACCTCGCAGGAGATCGCCCCGGGCCAGACGGTCCCGCTCCGGGCCGGCCTGCGGCTCGACCTCGGCGGAGCACAGGCGGCGGTCCACGCCAAGTAGCGCCGGGTTGCACGGACTTCAGCCGCCGCAGATCATCGACATCAGCAGCCCGTGGGTCTCCTCGTCGGCGGCGGCCACCAGCCCGTGGCCCTCGCCGACCGGGGCGCCGTCGATCCCGGTGACGACGCACCCGGCCGCCCGGCACAGGGCGATACCGGCGGAGAAGTGCACGCTCCCGGAGAGGTCGCCGCCGTCGGTGACGTACGCGGGGCGCTTCCCGGCGGCGACCCAGGCCAGCGCCAGGGTCGTGGAGACGACGCGCGGCCGGAAGTGTCCGGCGAACCCGGGGTGGGCCAGGAGCTCCACGGCCCGGAACCCCGGCGCGCTCGGAAACGGCGGATCCAGGTTGACGTCCACCAGCCGGGTGGCGGAGGTGGGTGCCAGCAGCGTGTCGGCGGCCCCGTCCTGCCGTACGTGGGCGGTCCGCCCGTCGGTGAAGTGCAGGCTGCGGACCACCTCGGCGCCGGCCCGCGCCCCGGCTATCGCTACGTCGACATCGGTAGGTGTCATGTCAGAGCCCGACCAGCCGCCCGATCTCCTGGGCGAGGGCGATTCCGCCGCTGCCCGCCGCGAGCCCCACCGTCAGCGTCTCCAGCGCCTGCCGGATCCGCCCCTGGTCGGCGGGGCGCCCCTCCTCCCCCGCCCGGACCAGCTCGCCGCGCACGATCTCCGCCTGCGCCGCGAGCTCCGGCCGCGCCGCCTCCTGGCGGACGAGCTGTACGAGGTCGGCGGCCAGCTTCAGCGCCTCGGCCGGGGGGGTGCCGTAGGTGACCTCGATCCTTCCGTGGTCGCCGAAGTTGCTCGGTCCGGAGATGTCGCCGTGGAAGTTGTACGTGCTCATGTCGCTCCTGGTGCTCGGTGGGTGCGGGCTCAACGCGTCGGGCTCAGGGCGTGGGGCCCGCGGCCGCCGGGGCCTGGGCTCCCTGCCCGTAGGCGGCGGAGATCTGTCCGTTGTTGCCGATGTTGGCGGGTCCGGTGATGTCGCCGGAGATGTTGTACGTCTGGGTGTTGATGACCTGCTGGGCCTGGTCGAACGAGCTGGTGTCCACGTTGTGGTCCTTCAGGAACCGCTCGGTGGCGATGAGCACGCCCTGCTGGAGCCGGTGCAGGAAGTCCTGCGAGTCGGTGCGCTCCGAGTGGCCCAACTGGTCCCAGGAGGCGACCCGTTCCCGCAGGCTGTCCGTGGTGCCGTAGTCGTACAGCGCGTGCTTCTTGGTGATCTCCCTGCGCGCCTTCTCCAGCTCGCGGGCGCGCCGCTTGTGCTCGGCGTTGCGGCGCCCGATCCGCCCCGGGGCGCCGGTCAGCCCGGACCAGGTGTGCGAGGTGGCGAACCGGACCAGGCTCCACCAGCGTTCGAACCCGTCGCGCGGGACGTAGTCCGCGCCGTAGTAGCGGGCGTGCAGCGGCGGGATGCAGTAGGCCGCGACCTCCCAGGAGAGGCTGGGGTGCTGGAGCCGGGCCCGCAGGTGCATCGAGACGATGACCCGGCCGCCCTCGCCCACCCGCTCCAGGCTGAGGTAGGTCCGCATGCCCGCACCGGGCTTGAGCAGTCCCGCCTTGACCAGCGGCGGCGGGATCTCGCTGTTGGGGGGCCGCAGCCGGTCGGGCAGCACGTCGTCGCCGAGGTAGATGACCTGGGGGCCGAGCACGTAGAGCCGGTTCTGTGCCCGCAGCCCTTCGAGACCGGCGAGGTTTCCCAACTCCCGTGCCAGGTAGGTGTGGAGGTCGACGGCGTCGAAGGGGACCAGGGTCGCCTTGCCGCCGCCGGGGGCGTCGGCGGGGCGGCTGACGTCGATCGGCTGCCAGACCGTCTCCTTGATCTTGTCCCCGCTGCCGACGAACGGGTTCTGCCGTTCGGCGCTCTGGGTGTACGGCACCATGTTCGGGCGCCGCAGGCCGCGCAGCCGCCGTTCGACCTCGTCGGCCACCTCGGGCGCGAGATCCTGGGGGCGGGCGGCGGAGTAGCGCACGGCGAGGGCGTCGCCACGGGCCTGGGCCTCGGCCCGCCGCACCAGCCACCAGGTGCAGCCCAGCACGATCAGCAGCACCGCAACCGCCCCACTCCACAACGCCGATGAGCCGGTGACCAGGCCGCCGATCACGCTCAGCACGGCGAGCCACCACACCGCGCAGAGCCAGGCCAGCCTGCGGTCGCGGAGGTCGGTCCGCCCGGTCGCGCGGCTCGCGTGGCGGGCCAGGGCCAGCAGGTTCACGCCCAGCGGCAGGCCGGGAGCGGTGAGGCGGTCCCCCGAGAGCTCCTGGTGCGCGTACCGGGCGAACGCGTCGTCCAGGTGCACCGACGAGCAGAGCAGTCTGGTGGTGGCGTCCTTGTCGTACGTGGGCAGATTGGGCACCTGCCGCATCGCTTCCCCCCTTATGAGCCCTTCGCGAGCCCTGATGGGCACGAGCCGGTGCGCCTGGGCCGGCGCACCCCCCACAGTCTTCTACACAACGGCCGCTCATGGGTCCGGGAACGGCCCTGAGGCCAGCACCTGACGCAGCGTAGGGAAACCGCCCCCGTCCTTGATAACGTCGCCCCCGCGGCCGTGCGCTTCTCCCCCGACCCGGTCGCGTGTGGGTGGAGCGGGGACCCGGTCGCGGCAGGACGAAGAGGGCCGACAATTGAGCCTTGCACAGGTGCACCACATCTCCGCCGCGCCGGGGGACGAGGAGGCTGCGGGCCGGTTCACAGCGGTCGGGCCGGGGGTGTCGGCGGCGCTGCTCGCGGAGCTGGAGCCGCTGATCGGCTACGCGCTCCCCGACGGAGTCCCGCACAGGCCCGTCGGCACCGAACTCCGCGCCCTCCCGCAGGCGTTCACGTACGTGGTGCTGTCCGACGGCAGCCGTGTGGTCGGCCGTACGGCTCCGGCGCGCGGCGACGGCACGGCACCGGTCCGGTTCCACACGCACGCGGTGCACATACCCCCGGGCGTCCCGCTGCCGGGCGGCCGGCTGCCGGTGGAGGCGTGGCGCTCACCGCACTGGGTGTCCGCGACGCCGGTCGGCGGTGGCAGTTTGTCCGACCCGCTCGGCCTGCTGCCGCCGGGCCCCGCGCCCGTACGGGAGGGCCTCGACGACTTCGCCGTGTCGCGCGGTCCGTGGCTGGCGGCCGTCCTCGCCGATCTCCGCCGGGCGAGTGAGGAGGAGGCCCCTGCGGGCGGGCCGGTGGTGCTGGTGGAGAGGCAGAGCGCGGATGTGGCGCGCTGGCTGGGGCTGGCGGCGGTGACCCTGCCGAGGGAGAGCGTGGAGCGGCTGACGTTCACCACGTACACGCGGCGGCCGGGGAGTCCGGCGCTGCGGGTGGTGGGGGCGCTGCCCGAGGACGCGGCGGCGGCGCGGGAGGCGGGGCTGCGGGTCCATGTGTGCGCGGACCGGCCCCCAGTGGACGGTACGGCGGAAGCGTGGGCCCGGACGGCGGCGCGGGTGTGGCGGAGCCGGGCGCCGGAGCTGTTCGAGGAGGCGCGCGAGCTGCCCGGGGACCCCTTCGCGGCCGGGCCGCTGGCGGTGATCGCGCTGTGCGCGGGGGTGGCGCTGGGCCCCGAGGAGCGTGCGGCGGCGGCCGGCTGGGCGGCGGAGCGGCCGTACGCGCTGGACGCGAAGCGGACCGGCCAGTTGGTGGAGGCGCTGACGTCGCCGGGGATCGATGACCGTACGGGCTCCGAGTTCGACGCGGTGGGGCGGCTGTTCGGCGCGCTGGACGGGCAGTGCCCGGCCTCGGTCACCGCGCCGCTCGCCGAGATGCTGGTGACGGAGGCGGTGCGGGGCGGCAACGGTTCGCTGGAACTGCCGCGCCGGGACGCGTTCGTGGGCCCGGAGGGGGAGGCCATCGCGGCGGTGCTGGCCCCGGAGCTCCTGACGGAGCTGGAGAGCGGTGCGGGCGGGGCGCGCCCGGTGGCGCGGACCGTACAACTACTGCGTGTGGCGAAGCTGTTGGGCGTGAACGGCTCGGAGGTGCTGCCGGAGGTCGTCGACCGGCTGGCCCGGAGGATCCTGGCGGAGGCGGACGGGTCCGAGGGAACACCTGACTTCGCCCCGGCGCTCCTGGAGTTGCTGGACGAGCAGTTCGACGTACGGACGGCGTTGCTGGGCGCGCTGGACCGGATCGCGCCGGAGGACCCCGGGGCGGTGGCCCGGCTCCTGGAGCGGGTCGCGCTGCCGTTCACCGGGACGCAGGCCCTGCCGCACCTGCGGATGTGCGCCGAGGTACCGGGGGCGATGACGACCCTCGGCCGGGACCGGACGACTGTCTGGCACCGGGTCCTGCGGGCGGCCGGTCTCTCCCCGTTCGCCGAGCCCCTGGTGCTGCGTACGGGGGTGGGCCTGGTCTGGGAGGACCGGGCGCCCACGGTGGAGGAGGCCCGGCTGCTGCTGGAGGCGGCGACCTCGGACGCGCACCGGGCGGCGGGGACGTGGGCCCGCCTGGTCGACGCGGCGCTCGGCGCCCCTGCGGAGACGGCGGACGGCACCGCGCTCGCCCACGACCTGCTGCGGGCCTTCCCGCAGCAGATCGGCGGCCGGGAGCGGGCCGCGCTCCAGCTCCTCGAACTCTGCCGCGACCTGCACACCGGCGCACCGGAGCCCGGCTGGACGGAGCAGGTCCGCACGCTGCGCGACCGGGCCGCCCCGCTCGAACCGGCCATCCAGGAGCGGGCGTTCACCGCCCTGGTGGAACGCCTGCTGGCCCCGGACCGGCCGGGCGCGGAGCTGTACGCCTTCGTCCGGAGCGACGATGCCGACCTGATCGCCGCCTACGACCGCGCGGCCCGCGCCGAGCCGACCCGCGCACGCCTGGGCACCCACCCCGCCTACGCGGCCGACTGCTTCACCCACTGGACCGCCCACCCTCACGCGGGCCCCGCCTGGACGACCACGGCCGCCGCCCTCCTCGACGAGGTGCTGCGCCCGGCGGTGCGCGGGATGACGGCGGAGGCCGTCGCGGAGGTGGAGGAGACGGTGGGCCGGACGGGCAGCAGCGGCCGGGCGAACGCCTTCCGCGACTGGAACCGGTCGCGCGCGCTGGGCCGCCTGGGGCGGCGGATCGCGGGGCGGGTACGGCGGGGCTGAGCCGGCAGAGGGCGTCCCCTCAGCCGGTCGGCCTTGCAGGACCTTGAGCTCGACATCTTCCTCAGCGGCGCTCGAGTGCAGAACCACCGCAAAACCCTCCCCGGCCTCCTCAGCCAGTTCACCGCCTTCGCTCAGAAAGAGCTCAAGTGCGCATGACCGACGGTGCACAGCAGCGCTTGACCCAGCCAGAGCGCGCGGGTGGTGCGAGCGGGCGGTGCAAGCGGGCCGGGCGGGGCCACACCACAGGGCCGGAGCCGCCGACTAGAATCGTGTTCATGTCGAAGCCTGACGAGTTGCTCGTTGATGTGGCCGCCCTGGTGGAGTCCGGAAACAGCAACCAGATGTCGCTGACCGTCGTCGCCGGGGGTGCCGTCATCACCGGCCGGCTGGCCCCCGAGGCCGTCTGGAGGCAGCGGGTCTCGGAGGTCCTGGCGGACTCGGCCCAGCTGAGCGAGTTCTCGGCCGCCTTCACCGCTGCGGCGCGCCAGGAGGGGCGGCCCACGCATCTGCACTTCCATGTGGCGCGAATCCTGCAGGGCTCGGTGGGGATTCCGGAGACGGGCGGGATGTACCGCGTGGCGGTCGAGGACGTCAGCGCCTGGACCATGGGCGACTTCAGCTACTCCGACCACTGACCGCACCGCCACCGGGGCCGTCGGCGCTCAGTACAGCACGTCCAGCTCCGCACGGACCGTCCTGCCCGGCGGCTCACGGGCGACGACCGCCCAGCGGTCCGCCAGCGCGTCCACGATCAGCGGCCCGTGCCCGCTGTCGTCCCCGTCCTCCGGTACGGCGATCTCGCCGGGCCCCGGCGGCCGGCGCTCGCCCCGGGTGTCGGACACCTCGGTCCGCAGGACCCCGAGGACCTCCCGGTCGCCGGGCATGTGCGTCAGGCACAGCTCGAAGTCGCGACCGGGAATCCTCCCATGGGTCACGGCGTTGGCAGTCAGCTTCCCGATGATCAGGGCCGCCGAATCCGAGGCGTCACTGAGGTACTGGATGCCCCAGGTGTGCAGTTGGTAGAGGCCGACGCGGCGGGCGAGCCGGGCACCCCCCCTACCGCGCCCCGGCTACGTCTTCCCGGACGGCTTGCACCCCAACGAAGCCGGGTCCCACGCCATCGCCTCCGCCATGAACCTCGATGACCTCTGACGGCTCTTGAGGAGATCGAGCGCGCAGGTTGGCGCGTACGGACGCGCAGGGGCGGAGTTGCCGATAGGCCGGACCGGTCGAGCTGGAGGCTGCTGCGGTCCGGCCTGGCAGCATCGTGCGCGAGGAGGACTTCGTCTGTGCCTTCTGCGACAGCGATCTGCCCGAGGCCTGCAAGGTGGACGCCCGCCCGGTCCGGACGCCAGTGCCGGGCGGGTAACGTTAAAGAGGTACTGATTGACTCGTGGGCCTCCTGGCGGGCTGCGTGAACCCCAGGAGGAGCCGATATGACGACCAACCGTGGACGCAAGGACGTCATCCGCGACCGGATGGCCGCCACCGGCGAGTCGTACAACGTCGCCGCCCGCAACCTCAAGGCCATGAAGGACATGGGCGCCACCCGCGAGGCCGTTCTCGTGCAACGCTGGACCCCCGCCGACAGCTTCGACGTGCCGTGTCCGTGCGGCGGGACCTGTGAGCCCGGTGAGACCTGTGGCCACTGCCACGCCCTCCACCGCCATGTGAAGCGCTACCCGGGCTCCACCACCGAGGTCGAGACCTGGGCCGACCGCTACGAGTGCACCGGCTGCTCCTCCTCGTACACCCTGACCATCCACCTGGCCGGACGGCCCTGGGGCGTCGCGGAGACCGTCGTACAGGGCGGGTCGGCCGAGGAGGTCGTACGGGCCCGGGTCTTCCCCGGGGTCATCCACCCGCTGCTGCGGTCCGAGGCGGCCGAGAACGGCAACGACGACGAGTGACAGCTGAGGGGAACGCGTCCTGCGGAGCAGGCGGGCCCCATGACAGTGCCCCGGCCACCGGAACCTCAGGGTCCGGGCCGGGGCGCCCGGCTGTCAGGGCCGCCCAGCGGCGTCAGCTCTCGTCCGGTGCCAGGGTCAGCGAGATCGAGTTGATGCAGTACCGCTGGTCCGTGGGGGTCGGGTAGCCCTCGCCCTCGAAGACGTGGCCCAGGTGCGAGCCGCAGCGGGCGCAGCGCACCTCGGTGCGGACCATGCCGTGGGCGCGGTCCTCGACCAGCTCGACCGCGTCGGTGTCCTTCGGGTCGTAGAAGGACGGCCAGCCGCAGTGCGACTCGAACTTGGTGTCGGAGCGGAACAGCTCCGCCCCGCAGGCCCGGCAGGAGTAGACGCCCGCCGTCCTGGTGTCGGTGTACTCGCCACGGAAGGCGGGTTCGGTGCCGGCCTGGCGCAGGACCTGGTACTCGGCGGGGGACAGCTCCGCCCGCCACTGCTCGTCCGGCTTGTCGACGTCGTACGGCACGGCTCGCTCCTCAGCTCGTCAGGTGGTCCAGGATGCGCGGGCCGAGGTCGGTGACATCGCCCGCTCCCATGGTGAGAACGAGATCGCCGGGCTTGGCCATTCCCGCGACGGCGGCGGGGACGTCGGCCTGGTCGTGGACGGCGGTGACCTCCGCGCCCGCCGCCTTCGCCGCGTCGATGATCAGGGCGCTGGTGACGCCCGGGACCGGGTCCTCGCGGGCCGGGTAGATGTCCAGGACCACGGAGGCGTCGGCCAGGGCGAGGGCCTGGCCCATCTCGGTGCCCAGCTCCTGCGTACGGGAGAACAGGTGCGGCTGGAAGACGACGAGGATGCGGGCGTCGGCGGCGGCGCCGCGCATGGCCTCCAGGTCGGCGGTCATCTCGGTGGGGTGGTGCGCGTACGAGTCGATGACCTGCACACCCGCCGCCTCGCCCTTGAGCTGGAGGCGGCGCTTGACCCCGGTGTAGCTGCCGAGCGCGGAGGCCAGGTTGTGCGCCGGGATGCCGAGGGCGACCCCGGCGGTCAGGGCGGCGACCGCGTTGTGGGCGTAGTGGCTGCCGGGGACCGAGACGGTGAAGGTGAGGAACTTGCCGTTGAGGAGGACCGTGACCTCGCTGGTCAGGCCGCGCGGGGTGACCTTGTGGACGCGGACGTCGGCGCTCTCGGCGGAGCCGTACGTGACGACCTTGAGGTCCGAGAGGTCACGGACCCGTCGGGTCAGCTCGACCGCGCCGGGCTGGTCGGCGGAGATGACCAGGGTGCCGCCGGGGACGACCTTGCCGACGAACGTCTCGAAGGAGTCGTAGATCTCGTCCATCGAGGCGTAGTTCGCGTGGTGGTCCAGCTCCACGTTGAGGACGATCGCGACCTCGGGGTCGTACTTCTGGAAGCTGCGGTCGCTCTCGTCCGCCTCCGCGACGAAGATGTCCCCCTCGCCGTGCGTGGCGTTGGTGCCGGGGCCCTCCAGGTCGCCGCCGATGGCGTACGAGGGGGCCAGGCTCAGCGAGGACAGGGCGACGGCGAGCATGGACGTGGTGGTGGTCTTGCCATGGGTGCCGGCGACCGCGATGGCCCGGAGGCCGTTCATCAGGGAGGCCAGCGCGTCGGAGCGGTGCACCACCGGGACGGCCAGTTCGGCGGCGCGCAGCAGCTCCGGGTTGTCGGCGCGGATGGCGCTGGAGACGACCACGCAGGACGCGTCGTCGGCCAGGTGCCGGGCCTCGTGCCCGATGTGCACGGTCACCCCCAGCGCCCGCAGCGACTCGACGGTGGCGGACTCCTTGGCGTCGCTGCCCGCCACCTTCGCTCCGCGCTGGGCGAGGATCTTCGCGATGCCCGACATTCCGGCGCCGCCGATGCCGATGAAGTGCGGTCGTTCCATGGCGGCGGGGATGCCGGGTGCCATCTGTGCTCCTGCGCGTCGGTTCGGATTTCGAGTCGCGGCCGAGGGCCAGCCCGGACCGCGAGACCAGCCTATTCGCTGTGCGCGAAGAGCTTGAGCACCGGGACGCCGACCTTGTGCCGGGCCCGTGAGGCCCAGTCCCGGTGGAAGAACTCCTCCACGTAGTGCGGGGCGGTCAGGACGATGACCTCGTCCGCCCCCGCCTCCTCGACGACCGTCGTCAGTTTGTCCAGGGGGTGGTCCTCGATCACCTGTCCGACCGCTTCGGCGCCCGCCTCGCGCAGGGCCCGTAGCGAGTACTCCAGGCCGATCTCGGCGGGTTCGCGGGCCTCCTTGCCCTCCGGTTCCTCGCCCTCGCGGACGGCCTCCTTGAGCTCCCCCATCGCCACGTCGTCGATCGCGCGCAGCAGGACATCGGCCTGGTCGCCGCGCGGCTGCAACAGAACGACGAACGAGATCCGCTCCTCGCCGTGGAGGGTGGTGACGAAGTCCACGTCCTCCGGAGTGAGCGGCTTCTCGATCATCAAAACGCTTGTGAACACGACAGGCGCCCTTCCGCTTCTGCGTCTCGCCGACAGCCGGCTCGGCCGTCGACGGTCGTTTGCTGAAACCATCCTTCCCCGTGATCCCACGGGGACTGCAGAGGTAAGTGTGCCCAGCCGAAGCTAACCGGAACGGGTAATTCCGCTAAGTGTCCCTCCCTCGGTCACCGCGGGTCCCTCCCTCGGTCACCGCACGTCCCTCCGTCGGTAGCGCCCGAAGAGGAACCCGTCCTCTTCCAGGAGCGATGCCAAGGCGAAACGTTCCGGCACGATCACTCCGGGGCCTCCCGCGATCCGCTGCGCGTCCCCCGCCGTGAGCATCGGGGAGAGCGTCAGGCAGAGCTCGTCCAGCGCCCCCGCCGCCACGAGCTGGCCGAGCAGCCGGGGCCCGCCCTCGGTCAGCTGCCGCCGCAGCCCCCGGTCCGCCAGCTCGCGCACCGCGCGCGCCGGATCCACCCGGGTGCCCTCGCCCGCGATCACCACCTCCGCGCCCGCCTTCCGGGCCGTGGCGATCCGGTCGGCGGGAGCTCCGGCACCGGTCACCACGAGGGTCGGGACGAGCGGCTCGGTGAACAGGGGCAGCGAGAAGTCCAGGTCCAGGGAGCCGGTCACCACCGCGACGGCGGGCGCGGGGCCCTGCCCGGCCGCCGCCCGCCGCGCCGCGAAGGCCTCCCGGGCGCGGGCCGGACGGTACCCCTCCAGGCGCACGGTCTCGGCTCCGGCGATCACCACATCGGCCAGAGCCCTCAGGGTGCCGAAGATCCGCATGTCGGCGGCGCAGGAGATGGGCTGCGAGCGGCCGTCGTGCTGGGCGGCGCCGTCCAGGGTGGAGACCATGTTGGCGCGCAGCCAGGCGCTCCCGGGCCCTTCGGCGGGGAGGTCCGTGGGGTAGGCGTACGCGTCGGCCAGCTCGTCGAGGCTCCACTCGCGGTCCGTGAGCAGCCCCGAGGGGTCGGGGGCAGCGGCTGTTGTTGTCAGGTCCGTCACAGGGAACAGGCTTCGCATGGGGTGCAGTCTGGCACGGGCCTTAAGGTGGAGAGTTGTGTCGTCCTCCACCGCGTTTCCGGGGCAGAGCCCCCTTGCCGAAACGGCCCCGCTGTCCCTGTGCGCCCGCGAGCCGCGCGTCCCCGCCGACCGTCTGGTCGCGGAGATGGTGCCGCCGCCGCGCTTCGATTCGGTGCGCTTCGACACCTACGTACCCGACCCCGACCAGCCCAGCCAGAGCGAGGCGGTCACGGTCCTCGCAAGCTTCGCCGCCGGGCTCGGCGGGTCGCACGCGACGGGTACCGGGCGCCGCAAGTGGTTCGGGAGCAAGAAGCCGGCCGCGCCGACCGGGCCGCGCGGGGTGTATCTCGACGGCGGCTACGGCGTCGGCAAGACCCACCTGCTCGCCTCCCTCTGGCACGCCACGCCCGCGGAGCCTGCGCTGAAGGCGTTCGGCACGTTCGTGGAACTGACGAACCTGGTCGGCGCGCTGGGTTTCCAGCAGACGGTGCAGACGCTGAGCGGGCACCGGCTGCTCTGCATCGACGAGTTCGAGCTCGACGACCCGGGCGACACCGTCCTGGTCTCCTCGCTGCTCAGCCGGCTGGTGGAGCACGGGGTGGCGCTGGCCGCGACCTCGAACACGCTGCCGGGCAAGCTCGGCGAGGGCCGGTTCGCGGCCGCCGACTTCCTGCGCGAGATCCAGGGCCTGTCCGCGCACTTCCGCCCGCTGCGCATCGACGGCGAGGACTACCGGCACCGCGGACTGCCCGAGGCCCCGCCGCCGTACTCCGACGAGCAGGTCACCCGCGCCGCGTACGCCACGCCGGGCGCATCGCTGGACGACTTCCCGGGGCTCCTCGATCACCTGGCGCGAGTACACCCGAGCCGGTACGGGGCGCTGACCGACGAGCTCGGCGCGGTCTGCCTGACCGGGGTGAGCGCGGTGCCCGACCAGTCGACCGCGCTGCGCCTGGTGGTGCTGGCCGACCGGCTGTACGACCGCGAGGTGCCGGTACTGGCCTCCGGGCTGCCGTTCGACCGGCTGTTCAGCGACGAGATGCTGAACGGCGGGTACCGGAAGAAATACTTCCGGGCTATCTCGCGGCTGACGGCACTGGCACGTGACGCGAAGGGCCTGGTGGCGCAGTAGGTTCGGGGGTGACACCGGGTGCCCGTTCGACGGCGTGCCCGTAACTCCGTTCGCGTACAACCGCGTACACCGTTTGAAGGGATCCAGCATGGCTACCACGCGTCAGGCGCACACGGTCTGGGAAGGCAACCTGATCGAGGGCAAGGGGGTCGTCACCTTCGACTCCTCCGGCATCGGTGAGTACGACGTCTCCTGGCCGGCCCGCTCGGAGCAGCCGAACGGCAAGACGAGCCCCGAGGAGCTCATCGCGGCCGCGCACTCCAGCTGCTTCTCCATGGCGCTCTCCAACGGGCTCGCCAAGGCCGGCACCCCGCCGACCAAGCTGAACACCAAGGCCGAGGTGACCTTCCAGCCCGGTACGGGCATCACCGGCATCCACATCACCGTCGAGGGCGAGGTCCCCGGCCTCGACGAGGACGGCTTCGTGAAGGCGGCCGAGGACGCCAAGGCGAACTGCCCGGTCAGCCAGGCGCTGACGGGTACGACGATCACGCTGTCGGCCTCGCTGGCCTGACCCTGCGCGGGCCGGCCGGAGCCCACGAGCGCCGACCGGCGCTTCGGCGGCTTCCGTCCGGGTCGCCCGGCAGCAAACCGGAGGCGCGGGGGCGCGCATGGTTCCCCCGCGCCTTAGTGCGTGCTACACACATGCGGGTCACGTCACCTGTCCGCCAACAGGGAGTTGCCTCATGTCCTCCGAAACCCGGAACACCGCGACCGCAGCGACCGCCCCCCGGCACACCGCGACACGACGACAGGTCCTGGCCAGCAGCGGCGCAGCGGCAGCGGTCGCCTTCACCGGGGCCTTCTCCGAGCTCTTCGCGGGCACGGCAGCCGCCCGCGGCCACGGCGGTTACGGCCCCCTCGTCCCCGACCCGGACGGCCTGCTCGACCTGCCGAAAGGTTTCCGCTACCGGGTGCTGTCCCGGGAGGGCGACCCGCTGCGCTCCGGCGAGGGCGAGGTACCCGGCAACCACGACGGCATGATCGCCCTCGCGGGCCGCCACGGCCGGGTCCACCTCGTCCGCAACCACGAGAACCGGCACACCGCGAAGACCGGCGTCCCGACCGTCGCGGGTCTGACCTATGACCCCGCGGCCAAGGGCGGCTGTACGTCCCTGGAGCTGGACGGCCGGAACGGGGTCCTCGGCGAACGGGTCGCCATCGCCGGTACGGCGGTCAACTGCGCGGGCGGGCCCACCCCCTGGCGCACCTGGCTGACCTGCGAGGAGACCGAGGACAAGGCCGGGACCAACGGGTACACCAAGGACCACGGCTTCATCTTCGAGGTGGACGGCGCCGACCCGCGCCGCACCGGGGCGATCCCGCTGACCGCCATGGGCCGCTTCCAGCACGAGGCGATCGCGGTCGACCCGAAGAACGGGATCGTGTACGAGACGGAGGACGCGTTCGACAAACCGTTCGGCCTCTTCTACCGCTTCCTCCCGGAGAAGCCGCTCGGCGGCACCGGTTCGCTGCGGGCGGGCGGGGCGCTGGAGGCGATGCGGGTGCCGGGGCTGCCCGACCTCTCGGTGGTCCAGGAGACCGGGGCCAGCTTCGACCGGGTCGAGTGGGTGCCCATACCGGATCCGCTGGCGGCCGGGACCCCGATCCGGCTCCAGGACTTCGGCCCGAAGGGCATCACGCACGCCCAGAAGCTGGAGGGCTGCTACTGGGGCGGCTCGTCCGTCTACTTCGTCTCCAGCTTCGCCCGCAGCGACGAGGGCTCGGCGGCCGACCACTACGGCCAGGTCTGGCGGTACGAGCCGAAGAAGCGCCGGCTCACTCTGGTCGTGGTCTTCGGCCCGGACACCGACATCCAGCTGCCCGGCGAGTCCCCGGACAACATCTGCCTGGCCGCCGACGGCGGGCTGATGGTCTGCGAGGACGGCGGTGGCGCGCAGCACGTGCTGGGGGTCACGCGGCGGGGCGAGGTGTACACGATGGCGCGCGGGCGGCAGAACATCGGGACGCCCGAGGAGCCGGAGTGGGGCGAGTTCGCCGGGGTCACTTTTTCGCCGGACGGCTCGACGATGTACGTGAACTGCTACGCGCCGGGTACGACGTTCGCAGTGACGGGGCCCTGGTGCTGAGGGGCTGAGCCGGTTGCCCGTGCACGAGGCGCCGCAAGGCTGAACGGGTGTCTGTTTCCGTGGTGGGCGGCCGGGGAGCGGGCACACGTGCTGCCGGCGGCTCAGGTTTCGGGCTTGGGCTTCGGCTTGGGCTTCGGCTTCGGCTTCGGCTTCGGCTTCGGCTTCAACTTCGACGGAGAGGACGTGCGATGGCCATCAGTGCGGACGAGGCGCCTACCGGTGCCAGCACGATCCCCAGGAGCATTCAGCTCCCGGGGATCGTGCTGGGGGTGGGTCTCGGCGGATTTCTGGACGGGATCCTCCTGCACCAGCTCCTCCAGTGGCACCACATGCTGACCAGCACCGACGACGACCGGATCGGGGTGAAGTACTACTCGCCGAACACGGTTTCCGGCCTGGAGATGAACACGGTGTGGGACGGCATCTTCCACACGGTCTGCTGGGTGGCCGTGCTGGTGGGCCTCGGCATCCTCTACTCGCGTGTGACCCATGGCCGGCGCCGGGTGTGGACCTCCCGGGTGCTGTGGGGCTGGATCCTGGTGGGCTGGGGCCTGTTCAACCTGGTCGAAGGGGTCCTGGACCACCACATCCTCGGCATCCACCATGTCCACGGCGGCCCTCACCAGCTCTGGTGGGACCTCGGCTTCCTGCTCCTGGGGCTCCTTCTGGTGATCGGCGGCTACCTTCTGCAGCGCAGCGGCACTCCCCTCGATCCCGCGACTCCCGAGGCCCCCGAAACCTCTGGCAGCCCCGGCACCCCCGACGCTCCTGGGACCGCCGATCGGGGCGGGCGGCCGTCCTGATGGGCGGCGGCTCACACCACCCGCACGGCGGGGGCGCGGCGGGAGGTGCCGTAGGGGAGGTGCTGCTGCCCGCCATGGCGGTCGCCCTGCTCGCAGGCGGCTACCTCCTGCTCGCCCATCGGGCCCGCGCCCGCCGCCCGGCCCTGGGGTGGGGCCGGTGGCGGACGGTGAGCTTCCTCGCCGGATGCGCGATCCTGGCCGCGGCGCTGCTGCCGCCCGTCGCACCGTTCGCCCACGAGGACTTCCGCGGGCACATGGCCCAGCACATGCTCATCGGCATGTACGCGCCGCTCGGCCTGGTGCTGGGCGCCCCCGTCACCCTCCTGCTGCGCACCCTGCCCGCCCAGCGGGCCAGACGCCTGACCGCGCTGCTGCACGGCCGCCCCGTACGTGCGGTGGCCCACCCGGTTCCGGCCCTGGCCCTGAGCACCGGCACGCTGGCGGTGCTCTACTTCACGCCGTTGTTCAACGCCACGATGGACCGGCCGCTCCTGCACTGGCTCATGCACACCCACTTCCTGCTCTCCGGCTGTCTGTTCGCCTGGGTGATCGCGGGCCCTGACCCGGCGCCGTCCCGCCCCGGGGTGCCTGCCCGCCTGGTGGTCCTGGGCGTCGCGGTGGCCGCGCACGCCACGATCTCCCAGCTGATGTACGGCGGCTTCCTCATCGACGTACACGCTCCGATCGCCCAGGTGCGGGGTGGCGCGGAGATCATGTACTACGGCGGGGACATCGCCGAACTCCTGCTCGCGGCGGCCCTCGTCGCGTCATGGCGGCCGTCGCGCCACCGTCGGCGAGCGGCTGTCGGGCCCGGGCGCGGTTGGCGGGGCCACGCTCGGAGTGCCGCGCAAAGCCCTTGATGTCATATCCGATATTTTCCGTCAATGATCAGATCATCGCGGAAAATGACTACCCGGGCGGCCGCGGCTGTCGCGGGAGTGCTGGCGTTCGGCGGCGCCCTGGCCGGGTGCGCGGCCCCCGTCGCCTCCCCCACCGCAGCCGTCCCGGCGCCCGCCGCCCCTCCCGCTGCGCCCGCTCCCGCTCCCACCGCCACCTCCCCTGCCCCGAAGAAGCCGCCCACGATGGCCCCGGGCCCGGCAGGACGCACTCCGGTCTTCGAGCGACGGCCGACGGGCGGGAGCACGACAGGTGGCGGCGCGGCGGAGAAGGTCGTGGCGGAAAAGGTCGTGGCACTCACCTTCGACGCCGACATGACGGCCGACCAGGGCCCCCGGGCAAAGGCGGGCGAGCGCTTCGACAACCCGGAGCTGATCGCGCTGCTGCGGCGGCTGAAGGTGCCCTCGACCGTGTTCATGACCGGGCGGTGGGCGGAGGAGTACCCGGCGCAGGCGAAGGACATCGGCACGGACGACCTGTTCGAGGTCGCCAACCACTCGTACAGCCACTACGCCTTCACCGCCGACTGCTACGGCCTGCCGGTGGTCGCGAAGGACGCCATGGCCCACGACGTGGAGCGGGCCTTCTCCGCGCTCCGCCAGGCCGGTGTACGGAATGTGGTGCCGTACTTCCGTTTCCCCGGCGGCTGCTACGACGACGCGGCGCTGCGCGCGCTGACCCCGGCGAACGTGACGGCGGTGCAGTGGGACGTCGTGAGCGGCGACGCCTTCGCGACGGATGCGGGGGCGGTGACCGAGCAGGTGCTGGACGGGGTGCGGCCGGGGTCTCTGGTGGTGATGCACTGCACGCGCAGCGCGGCGCCGGTCACCGGGGAGGCGATCAGCAGAATCGTTCCGGAACTGCGGAAGCGGGGCTACCGGTTCGTGAAGGTGTCGGAGCTGATGGAGGGCTGACCGGGCCGGCCGCCACCGGCCCAGGCAGTCGGCGTGGTGCCGTCGACCACATGCAGTCGGGGCATATGTCAAGGAGTCCGCGCCCGAAGGCGGTCGGGGTCAGAAGCACAGCAACGTTGATGGTCAGCATTCCCCCACGCCTCTCCCCGATCACCGACGTCCGTTTCCGAACCGGGCGGAACGACGCCGGGCCGAGGTTGCCGGGAGTTGGCGCCATACGGTGCTGTCCTGGCCGGATACGACGACCTCGTCGGACGGGGGCCCGCGCTGCAGCGGGCTTCACGATCTCCGGGTGCGGGCGGCATGCTGCTGGCTTACGTACCGAACGCTTGTCACGAATCTGGAGAGCGAGGCCTCATGTTCACCCTGCCGCTCGGCGACCGTGCTCAGCTGAGCCCCTTGGAGCCCTGGCAGGCTCCGGAGTTCCTGGCCCACATCGACCGGGCCCGGGCCACCGTCGACCCGTGGATACCCTGGGCCTCCCTCAGCACCGACCTCACCTCCGCCACCGCCACGCTCCAGGGCTACGCCGACCGGCGGGCGACGGACAGCGCCCGGGTTTACGGCATCCGGCTGGACGGCACCCTGGTCGGCGGCGTCATGTTCACCCACTTCGACGCCGCCCTCGGAGTGTGCGAGGTCGGTTGCTGGCTGGAGCCGGCGGGGAAAGGGCAGGGGCTGGTCACGCGGGCCTGCCGGGCGCTGATCGACTGGGCCTTCACGCAGCGCGGGATGAGCCGTGTCGAATGGCGGGCCGCCTCGGGCAACGCCCCCAGCATCGCGGTCGCCCGCCGGCTCGGCATGAGCCGTGACGGTGTGCTGCGCCGGCACTCCGTCCACCGGGGCGAACGGCGCGACATCGAGGTGTGGTCGGTCCTGGCCGAGGAGTGGCCGGCCGCCGGTGATACCTCCGAGGTCGCCGTCCGCGCCGAACTCGACCGGCTGATGGGCGTTTTCGTGGGCGCCTTCACCAACACCGGTGGCAGGCGGCCGGACCTCGGCGTCATCCGTGACGTCTTCGTACCGGAGGGGCGGATCATCGCGAACGTCGGTGACGAATCCGTGATCCACGGTCTCGACGGGTTCATCACACCCCGCCAGAAGATGCTCACCGACGGGACCCTGACGGAGTTCTCCGAGTGGGAAGTGGCCGAGCGCACCGAGGTCTTCGGGTCGATCGCGCACCGTTTCAGTGAGTACCGCAAGTCCGGTTACCACAACGGCGAGTGGTTCGAGGGCGGCGGCCACAAGACCACGCAGTTCCTGCGCACCCCCGGGGGCTGGAGGATGTCCTCCCTGGCCTGGGACGACGTCCCCGCGAAGCCCTGAGATCCTTTGTCGGACAAGACGTCGGACAGGACTCAGCCGGAACAGGCCGAGCGCTCCGCCTCCTGCCAGGCGCAGACCGGGCAGAGCGTGGCGCCCTTGGCCGACTCCGGATACTCGGTCGGCTCGCGGCACAGCACGCACTCCGCCGACGGTGGGCCCACGTCCGTTTCCGTGCTGGCGGGTACGGGCGTTTCGCAGTACGAGGCGTCGTCCATGTCCGCGAGCCTACGTAATCCCGCTGTCAGTTGGACGTCTTCTCGGGCCGGGCCTCGCTGGGCCGCACGATGACGAACCCCTCGCCCTGGAGCATCAGCTGGACGGCCTCGCCCGAGCCGCCGCGCACCATCGATCCGACGCTCTGGGAGCGGTGCAGGGTCGTCGTGAGCTGCTGGCTCCAGCCGACGACCGCGTCCGTGTCCACGTAGACCGGCTGGGCGCCCGTCACCGGAATCACGATGGGGGTGCCCTCACACATCAGGCCGAGCTTGCCGTAGCCGGAGAAGACGCTGTTGAACAGGCCGCCGCCGATCATTCCGGCGCCCTTCACCGTCTTGATCTCGTACGAGAGGGTCGCGTCGAAACAGAGGACGTTGCGGCCGTTGATGGTGATCTGGTCGCCCTGGTCCATCTCCAAAATGAAGCAGTTGGCGGCCTCGTGCGCGAACCACGCCTCGCCCTGGCCCCGGACCGCCATGAGCGCGAGGCCCTCGCCGGTGACCGCGCGCTTGAGCAGGCCGCCGATGCCCTGGCCCTTGCGCTCGAACTGGAGGTTGCCGCGGAAGGCGATCATCGAGCCCTGCCGGGCGTGCATCTCCCCGTTGACGGCGTACTTGATCGACTTGGAGTTCTGCAGGGTCATACCGGGGGCGGTGGCCGGCTGGGCCATGTGCTCGCTGGAAAAGAGATCGCTCTTCATGCGGAGCATCCTCCCCCGGACCGGCCCGTCAAGCCAAGGAGGTGGCACCCGACGCCTGGCAGACTGGGGCGGTGAGCAGCGACGACACCTCCCAGAGCCCCGTCTCCCAGAGCCCCTTCCACCACGGTCCCACCGACCGGGACGGAGCCCCTCAGTACGTGCTTCCCCTCGTGGTGCACCTGGAGAAGACGGACCCGCCCGCCCGGACCGATGCCCTGTGCACCGCCGCCCGCGCGGTGCTCACGATCCTGGCCGACGAGCGGTCCACCGGCGAGGGCGAGTGGGCCGGGGCGATGCGGGACTGGGAGGACGCCCGGATCCGCAAGGTGGTGCGCCGGGCGCGCGGCGCGGAGTGGCGCAAGGCGGCCGCACTGCCCGGGATCACGGTGACGGGCGGGAGCGCGGAGGTACGGGTGTACCCCCCGATCCCCCTGGACGGCTGGCCCAAGGAGCTGGCCAAGCTCCAGGTGTCGGGCACCGACCTGGAGGACCCCGAGCCGCCCGCCGCCCCCGACCCCGAGGGCCCGGTGCTGTGGCTCAACCCGGAGCTGGAGATGTCGGCGGGCAAGACGATGGCGCAGGTCGGCCACGGTGCCCAGCTCGCCTGGTGGGAGCTTTCCGGCACCGAGCGCAAGGCGTGGCGCGAGGCGGGGTTCCCGCTGTCCGTGGCCACCGCGGCCCCGGAGCGCTGGCGGGAGCTGACCACGAGCGGCCTGCCGGTGGTGCGGGACGCGGGGTTCACCGAGATCGCGCCGGGGCCCACGGTCGTGACGGAGGGGGGCCTGCGCCTCTGCCCGCTCCCGGGCGTGCGGACCCGCCGGTGACCGCACACCTCCTCGTGGACCAGGAGACCTCGGCCATGTCAGAGCTGGAGATCGACGCCCTCTTCTTCGACGTCCTCGGCACCCTCGTCGACGAACCCACCGGGTTGTGTGCGGGGATCCGTGAACTCGACCCGCCGCTCGACGAACCCGACACCATGGCCACTCTCGCCCGGCCCGTCGGCGACCCGCCCCCCGCGTAGGACCGGTTCGACCTGTACGCCGACGGGCTGGCCGATCCGGCCGATCCCGCCGACCAGCTCGACACTCCGCACGGCCGGAAACGGTCCGCCCGCCGCTGAGCACTTCTGCGCCCGACTACGTATCTCCCGGTACTGCCCCATCGGCAATACCGCCAAGTAGCCTGCACGGCGAGTCGGTTGGCGGTTGATTGACGCCTGATCGATGTTGCCACGCCTCGTCCCGGGAGACACCTTGTTGCGACGCATCAACGGAACGGCCCTCATCATCGCGGCACTGGTCGCCACAGTGGGCGCACTCGCCTTCCCCGTCTGGTCCTACGCGGACCGTTCGGGCACCGGCGAGGCGAATCTGAACGCCTCCAGCGTCGCCACCCAGTGGGGACCGCTCTCCGCGACCGACCGGGACTTCCTGGTCAAGGTACGGCTCGCCGGGCTGTGGGAGCTGCCCGCCGGGCAACAGGCGATCGAGCGGGCGCCCAGCGAGGCGACGAAGGCCGCCGGGGACCACCTGGTCGTCGGCCACACGGATCTGGACCGGCGGGCCCGGGACGTGGCCGCGAAGCTCGGGGTGGAGCTGCCCAACCAGCCGACCGAGCAGCAGCAGGCATGGCTGCAGGAGCTGACGGCGGCGAGCGGGGACGAGTACGAGCGGAAGTTCGCCAACATCCTGCGGGCCGCCCACGGCAAGGTCTTCGGCCTGATAGGCCAGGTCCGGCACACCACCCGCAACACCCTGATCCGGCAGCTCGCCAGCGACGCCAACCAGACCGTGCTGGACCACATCACCATGCTGGAGGGCACCGGCTTCGTCGACTTCGACGCCCTGGCGCGTGAGGCGGCCGGCGGGTCCACGGCCAGTCCCTCGGGCCCGTCGATGCCGCAGGGCGGGCAGGTGCCGCAGGTTCCGGTACCGGCGACGCCGACCGGCGACCAGTCGTTCACCTCGCGCCCGGTGCCGCCGACCATGCCTCCGATGCCGTGACGCGGCCGCCGAAGCCGGTGCCGTGACGAGACCGGAGGGCCCGGAACCTCAAATCCTCCTCTGAACGTCCCCCTGTTCGGGTTGGACGCCGCTCGCCGGGGCCATCACCCCGGGACAGAGCGGAGGAGGGGGACGCCATGAAGCTGGGCATCGGGATCGGCTGGCGGCCGGAGATCGCGGCCGAGGTGGAGGCGCTCACGGGGATCGACTGGGTGGAGGCGGTGGCGGAGAACCTCTGCGCCGACCACCTCCCGGAGTCCCTGGTGCGCCTGAGGGAACGGGGCGTGACCGTCGTCCCGCACGGCGTCTCGCTCGGCCTGGGCGGCGCGGACCGCCCGGACGCCGATCGGCTCGCCGGACTCGCGGCGCGGGCCGAGCTGCTCGGTACGCCGCTGGTGACCGAGCACATCGCGTTCGTACGGGCCGGGGGGCCGCTGACCGCGACGCGGAGGCTGGAGGCGGGCCACCTGCTGCCGGTGCCGCGCACCTGGGACGCGCTGGAGGTGCTCTGCGAGAACGTGGCGATCGCCCAGGACTCGCTGCCCGTGCCGCTGGCCCTGGAGAACATCGCGGCTCTGGTCTCCTGGCCGGACCAGGAGCTGACCGAGGGGCAGTTCCTGGCGGAGCTGGTCGAGCGGACCGGCGTCCGGTTGCTGATCGACGTGGCCAACCTGCACACCAACCACGTCAACCTCGGCGAGGACCCGGCGAAGGCGCTCGACGAGCTGCCGGTGGAGGCCATCGCGTACGTCCATGTGGCCGGCGGCGCCGAGAAGAACGGCGTCTGGCACGACACGCACGCCCACCCGGTCACCGCCCCGGTCCTGGACGTGCTGGCCGAGCTGCGCTCCCGGGTCGACCCGCCGGGTGTGCTGCTGGAGCGCGACGACGCCTTCCCGCCCGGCGTGGAGCTGGCCGCCGAGCTCGAGACGATCCGAGCCACGCTGCGGGCGGCGGGCGACTCACGTGGGGGACGGACGGAGATCCGTACGGGGGCGACCGCCCCGGCCCGTCCCGTACGCCCCGGAGCCCGCGACCGTACCGCCGTCGCGCAGACAGCGCTGCTCTCCGCACTCGTCGCGGGCACCCCGGCGCCCGAGGGCTTCGACCACCGGCGGCTGCGCGTGCAGAGCCGGGCGCTGGCCGCCAAGCGCGCCGATGTCATCGCCAAGGTGGCGCCCGAGCTGCCGGAGATCCTCGGCGACGGCTACCGCGCCGCCTTCCTCGACCACGCCAAGGCGCGGCCGATGAGCGGCGGTTACCGGCGCGACGCCCTGGACTTCGTGGAGCGAATCCTGATCTCCGGCGGCCTCGCCGACCCCGTGGCGCAGCGCCGGCTGACGCACTGGTGGGAGGACCGCTCCGGGCCCCGCCCGCCGAGCCGGACCACCCGTATCGTCCGGGCGGCGCGTGCCGTCCTCGCAGGGAAGTGACCGCCATGGACACGCTCGCTCTGGTACTGACCCTCGCGGTCGCCCTCTCCACCGTGCTGCTCCTGGCCAAGGTGGTCGTCTCCCGGTCCCGCCGCCCGTCGGCCGGCCCCTCCCCCGCCGTCCACGACCTCTACGAGGCGGCGTTCCTGAACGGCGGCCCGGCCAGGGTCACGGACACCGCGCTCGTCGCGCTGTCCGCGGACGGCCGGGTGCTCATCGGCGGCCCCGGCATCATCTCCGTACAGCGTGCGCACGCGCAGGATCCGGTGGAACGCGCCGTGCTGGAGGCGCTGTCGACCGCGCCGAGCGGGTCGCTGCACGCGGTACGGGAGGCGGTGATGCACCACCCGGCGGTGCAGGAGATCGGCGACGGGCTGGCCCAGCGCGGGCTGCTCGTCCGGCCCGCCGAGAGCCGTCCCGTGCGGCGGTGGGCGCTGATCCAGGGCGTGAGCTGCTTCGTCGCGTTCCCGCTCTCCATCATCCTCACGGTCGTCCAGTACATGTCGCTCGAAGACTCGTTCGACATGCCGTTCCCGTTCGTCCTGAAGATGCTGCCCGCGATCCTGCTCGGCGGGATCGGCGGGCTCGTCGTGGCCGCGTCCACCGCCAACCGGATCACCCGGGCGGGCCGCCGGGCCGCGCAGGCGTTCCGGGCCGTCAACGCGTACGTGCTGACCCCGCCGTACCTCGTCGCCAACCGGGGGCTGCGCGCGCTCCCCGACCCCGTGCTCCAGGCCCAGCTGATCGCGGCGGCACGGCTGCACACGCGGACCCGGCGGTCGCGGTCCGGCTTCTCGGGCAGCCGGACCCCGGGGTACGTGGGAGGCGCGGCAGGGGCGTCGGCCTTCGCGGCGACCACGGTGTGGTGCGCCGACTCGGGCCCCGGGCACACGAGTTGCGGAGGCGGGGGCGGAGGCGGGGGCGGCGGAGGATCCGGGTGCGGTGGCGGGTCCAGTTGCGGAGGCTCGGGCTCCAGCTGCGGGGGCAGCTCGGGAGGTTCCAGCTGCGGCGGGAGTTCGGGCGGCTCCAGCTGCGGCAGCAGCTCCTGAGTCACGAACCGTGAAGGGAGTACGGCAACCGGGTCGTTCCCCGCAACACACCGGCCCGGTGCTGTACTTCACCCGCCCCGCACCCCACCATCCCCTCTCCGCATCCGCAGAGAGGTCCCGCCGTGAAAGCAGTACCGCTGTACGCGACGATCGGCTCCCTGGTCCTGTCCGCCCTGGTCGCCGTCCCCGCCACCGCCGAGGGCGGCCCCGGACCGGCCTCCGCCGAGGAGCGCGGTACGGCGGTGGCGGCGGCCCGCGCCGCGGCGGCCGGGATCTCCTTCGGCGCGTGCCCGGAGGAGGAGATGCTGCCGGACACCTTGAAGTGCGGTCCCGTCCGCGTCCCGCTGGACTACGCCCGTCCGGACGGCCGGACCATCGACCTCACCGTCAGCCGCGCCCTCGCCACCGGACCGGCGGCCGGCCGACAGGGCTCCTTCGTCTACAACCCGGGCGGCCCCGGCGCCTCCAGCATCACTTTCCCGCTGATGGGCGAGATGTCCGAGTGGAAGGAGGTCGCCGAGGTGTACGACATGGTCGGCTACGCCCCGCGCGGTGTCGGGGCCTCTGCCCCGCTCTCCTGTCAGGACCCCGCCGCCTTCGCGAAGAGTCCCACCGACTCCCCCGCCCACCCCACAGCCGCGTACAAGGAGCGGCGCATCGCCGAGGCCCGGGCGTACGCGCGGGGGTGCGAGAAGCACGCGGGCGAGGCGCTGCGCCACTACACCTCGCTCAACAACGCCCGTGACCTGGAAGTGCTGCGCGCCGCGCTCGGAGACGAGCGCCTCACCTTCATGGGTGCCTCCTACGGCACGTACCTGGGTTCCTTGTACGCGACCCTCTTTCCCTCACGCGTACGCCGTATGGTCTTCGATTCCGCCGTCGATCCGGACCCGGAGCAGATCTGGTACCGCTCCAACCTCGACCAGTCGCTGGCCTTCGAGTCCCGCTGGGAGGACTTCCGGCGCTGGGTCGCCAAGCACGCCACCGTGTACGGGCTCGGCACCACGCCCGAGGCCGTGCAGCGTCACTACGACGACGTCCGCACCGCCCTCGCCACGGAGCCGGCGGGCGGGAAGGTGGGGCCGGGGCAGTTCCACGCGGCGTTCCTGGATGCGGCGTACTACGACGACTACTGGGCGATGCGGGCCACCGCCCTCTCCCAGTACGTCCGGGGCAACCCGGAGCCGCTGGTCACCCAGATGTCGCCTCGCGCGATCACGGCGAAGGACGACGAGAACGCCCGGGCCGTCTACACCGCGATCGAGTGCAACGACGCGCCCTGGCCCGAGGAGTGGGAGGTGTGGGACCGCGACCACACCGACCTCGCCCGCATCGCCCCGTTCCAGACGTGGGACAACGCCTTCACCAATCTGCCGTGCGCCTTCTGGCCCGCGCCCCGGCAGCAGCCCAAGGAGGTCTCCACCGAGTGGGGCGAGCTGCCGCCGGTGCTGATCCTGGCCGCGGAGCGCGACGCGGCGACCCCGTACAAGGGGGCGCTGGAGCTCCAGCGGCGGCTGCGCGGCGCGGTGCTCGTCACCGAGCGGGACGCGGGGACGCACGGCGTCGGCGGGGCCGGGAACGCCTGCGTGGACGAGCACATGCGGCGCTATCTGCTGACGGGCGCCACCCCGGCGGGCGACGCGGAGTGCGCCCCGCGCGCGGAGCCGAACCCCGTCTCGCTGGACTAGGAACGCGGACGGGCCCTGCCGGAGTGCACTCCGGCAGGGCCCTCAAGCCGAACCCGGTGTCGCTGGAACGGCGGGCGGCACGGTCGGTGCCCGGTGCCCGTCTTCTGATCTTCCGGGTTGGGGTGGTGCGGGAACTCGCTGGCTATGCGAGCCCGGCCACCAGGTCTGCGACGCTCTTCCTGCGGCCCGTGTAGAACGGGACCTCCTCGCGCACGTGGAGCCGTGCCTCGGAGGCGCGCAGGTGACGCATCAGGTCGACGATGCGGTGCAGCTCGTCCGCCTCGAAGGCGAGGATCCACTCGTAGTCGCCGAGGGAGAACGAGGCGACGGTGTTGGCGCGGACGTCGGGGTAGCCCCGGGCCATCTTGCCGTGGTCCGCGAGCATGCGGCGGCGGTCCTCGTCGGGCAGCAGGTACCAGTCGTAGGACCGGACGAAGGGGTAGACGCTGATGTAGTCGCGGGGCGTCTCGTCGGCGATGAACGCCGGGACGTGCGACTTGTTGAACTCGGCGGGCCGGTGCAGGGCCATGTTCGACCAGACAGGTTCCAGAGCGCGTCCGAGCTTCGTGCGGCGGAAGAGGTTGTAGGCCTCCTGGAGCTCGTCCGAGGTCTCGGCGTGCCACCAGATCATCAGGTCCGCGTCCGCGCGCAGACCCGAGACGTCGTAGGTGCCGCGCACGGTGATGTCCTTGGCCGCGAGCTGGTCGAACAGCTCCTGGACCTCGTCCGCGTACCCCGCCCGGTCCAGCGGCAGTACGTCGCGCAGTTTGAAGACCGACCAGAGGGTGTAGCGGATGACCTCGTTGAGGTCCTTGGCCTTCTTTCCGGCGTTCGGACTCTTGCTGGATGTCGCAGTCTCAGGAGCACTCATACGGCTATTGTCCCGCCTCGCTCCCGGTGCCCTGAACCAGGGTGGGCGTGGCGATGATCTCCCCCGCGATCTTCCCCGCGATCTCCCTCGTGATCTCGTCGGCCGCGCGCCGCGCGCTCGCGATGCAGGCGGGGATGCCGACCCCGTCGTAGACCGCGCCGCAGACCCGCAGGGCGGGCAGCCTCGCCACCTCGTCGCGGATGCGGGCGACCCGGGTGTGGTGGCCGACCGGGTACTGCGGCAGTCCGCCGATCCAGCGGGTGACCTCGCTGTCGACGGGGCGTGCGGCGAGTCCGGTGGCCGCCCGGAGGTCGCGCAGGGATACGGCAACGAGTTCGCCGTCCTCGCGGTGCAGGTGGTCCTCCTCGCCGTACCGGCCGACGGAGGTGCGGAGCACGAAGAGGTCGGGGGCGGCGTCGGCGACCCACTGCCACTTGTTGCTGGAGAAGGTGGACGCCTTGATGGTGCGGCCGTCGACCGGCGGTACGAGAAAGCCGGAGCGGCCGCGCAGCACCTCGTACGCCTCGATGTCGGTACGGCGGAAGGCCAGGGTGACCAGGGCCATCGACGCGTACTCGACGCCGGTCAGCTCGGTGGAGGCGGCCGGGGACTCGGCGGCGAGCAGCGCGGAGGCGGACCAGGCGGGGGTGGCGAGGACGATGCCGTCGGCGGTGATCACCCCGGTGTCGGTGCGGACCGCCCAGCCCGTGCCCGTACGGGTCAGACCGAGGACGGGGGTCTCGGTGAGGATCACGCCCCCTGCGGCCCGTACGGCGTCACCCACGGCGTCCGGCAGGGTGCCGATGCCGCCCTCGATGCCCTGGAAGACGGGCCCGGTCTGCTGCCGCGCCGCTGCTCGCTCCTGGATGCGGCGGACGGCCTCCAGCAGCGGTCCGCCCTCCTTCACCGCTTCGAAGAGCTGCGGTACGGCGGCGCGCATCGAGATCCGGTAGGCGTCGCCCGCGTAGACCCCGCCGAGGAGGGGTTCCACCAGGCGGTCGACGACCTCGCGGCCGAGCCGGTCGGCGACGTACGCGCCGACCGCCACGTCGTCGCCGACGGGCGTCGGGGTGAGGTCGCGCTCCTCGGCAATCCGGGCGAGGCCTTCGGGGGACAGCACCCCGTCGAGGGCCGCCGGGTCGCCGGGGACGCCCATGACGTGTCCCTTGGGCATCGGGCACAGCGCGTCGCGCGTCCAGAGGGAGGCGGTCGCGGTGGCCGGCGGCTGGAGGCGGCCGCCGAGGCCGACCGCCTCGGCCAGCTCGACCGCCTCGGGGCGGCGGGCGAGCATCGACTCCGCGCCGAGGTCGACCTGGACGCCCGCGACCTCGCCGGTCATGAGCTTGCCGCCGAGCCGGTCCGTGGCCTCCAGGAGCGTGACCCGCAGGCCGGTGGCGACCAGGCGGTGGGCGGCGGCCAGTCCGGCGATGCCGCCGCCGATGACGACGACGTGGCGCGCGGGCGAGTCCGCATCCTGATGTGAACGCTGCATGGGTCCACTCTCTCAAACGCCTGCCGGGTCCCGACCGTGACCACTTCGAAACCCACGGCCGGAAACCGGTTCGGGAGGGCGTACGTCGAACCGGCAGTACCAACACACGTCCTGGGGGGACCTGTTATGAACAGCGATATCGACCACCGCTTCCTCGCCCGCCCACCGCGTGCGGCACACGGGCGCCGCTCCCGTCTCCGTGGCGCTCTGGCGGCGGGTGCGCTCGGCGCGGTGCTCCTGGTCGGCGGCTGCGGCGCCGCCGGCGACAGCGCGTCCGACGAGAGCGGGGGGTCGAGCGACCTCAAGGCAAGCGCGCAGAAGGGGCTCGTGGACGAGCAGTACGCCCCGGGCGACTCGGCGGCGTCCGCCGCTCCGGCGGACATGGCGGAGGAGGCGGAGGCCGGCAAGCAGAAGGAGAAGGCGCCGCAGCCGGGGGCCGCGGGCACCCATGTCATCCGGACCACGGAGCTCTCCGTCGAGGTGAAGAGCGCACCGAAGGCGGCCGCCTCCGCCCGGAGCGCGGTGGAGGCGAGCGGGGGCCTGGTGGCGACCGAGTCCACCGAGCGGATCGACGACCGGCACGAGACCTCGCACCTGGTGCTGCGCGTGCCGCAGGACGGCTACCAGGAGGTGCTGCGCAAGCTCACCGGCTCCGGGAAGCTGCTCTCCCGCTCCTCGAACGCGAAGGACGTCACCGACCAGGTCGTCGACGTGGAGAGCCGGATCGCCACCCAGCGCGCGAGTGTGAAGCGGGTGCGGGAGCTGATGGACAAGGCGGAGAAGCTCACCGACGTCGTCACCCTGGAGGGCGAGCTGAGCAGCCGTCAGGCCGATCTGGAGTCGCTGCTGGCCCAGCAGTCGAGCCTGAAGGACCGCACCTCGCTGGCGACGATCACGCTGGAGCTGACCGAACCGGACGCCCCGCGCAAGGACGGGAAGGACGACGACCCGGGGTTCCTGGAGGCGCTGGGCGGCGGCTGGGACGCGTTCGTGACGATGTTCCGGTGGATCGCGGTGGCGATCGGCGCCAGCGCCCCGTTCCTGGTGACGGCCGCGCTGCTGCTGGCGCTGTGGCGGGTACTGCGCGCCCGGCGGACGGCCCGTACGGCCGTGGCGGCGCCGAAGCCGGAGCCGGAGGCCGCACCGGCCCCCTGAGCGCCGTAGCGTGGGCTCCCTGACGGCTGGTACGGCGAAAGGGACCCGGACATGGCAGCGGAGCGACTCGTGGTCATCGGCGGCGACGCGGCGGGCATGTCCGCCGCGTCGCAGGCCCGCAGGCTGAAGGGGCGGGACGAGCTGGAGATCATCGCCTTCGAGCGCGGCGAGTTCACCTCGTACTCCGCCTGCGGCATCCCGTACTGGGTGAGCGGCGACGTCCAGGGCCCGGACGACCTGATCGCCCGGACCCCCGAGGAGCACCGCGAGCGGGACATCGATCTGCGCATGCGCACCGAGGTCACGGAGATCGACGTGGCCGGGGGGCGGGTGCGGGCGCTCGACCGCGCGAGCGGGGACACGTACTGGACGGACTTCGACAAGCTGGTGATCGCCACCGGGGCCCGTCCGGTCCGCCCGGAGCTGCCCGGCATCGACGCGCCGGGCGTGCACGGGGTGCAGACCCTGGGCGACGGGCAGGCGCTCCTCGACTCGCTGGACGCCGTGGACTCCCGGGGGAGCCGGCGGGCGGTCGTGGTGGGCGCCGGGTACATCGGCGTCGAGATGGCCGAGGCGATGCTGAAGCGCGGTTTCGAGGTGACGGTCCTCAACCGGGGTGAGCAGCCGATGGCGACGCTCGACCCGGACATGGGCGAGCTCGTCCACCACGCGATGGACGGGCTCGGCATCACCACGGTCAACGGCGCCTCCGTCACCGGGATCCTCACCGGCCCCGACGGCCGGGTCGGCGAGGTGGCGACCGAGGAGCGGACCTACCCGGCGGACGTGGTCGTCCTCGGCATCGGCGTCGAGCCGGAGGCGGAGCTGGCCCGGGAGGCGGGTCTCACGGTGGGGCCGCACGGCGGCCTCCGCACCGACCTGGCGATGCGGGCCGTGGGCCACGAGAACATCTGGGCGGGCGGCGACTGCGTGGAGGTCCTGGACCTGGTGGCGGGCCGCACGCGCCACATCGCGCTCGGCACCCACGCCAACAAGCACGGCCAGGTCATCGGGTCGAACGTCGGCGGCGGTTACGGAACGTTCCCGGGCGTCGTCGGTACGGCGGTGAGCAAGGTCTGCGACCTGGAGATCGCGCGGACCGGGCTGCGGGAGAAGGACGCCCGTGCGGTCGGGCTGCGGTACGTCACGGCGACCATCGAGTCGACGGGGCGGGCGGGCTACTACCCGGGCGCCGAGCCGATGACGGTGAAGATGATCGCGGAGCACCGTACGGGGAGGCTGCTCGGGGTGCAGATCGTCGGCCGCGAGGGGGCCGCCAAGCGCGTGGACGTGGCGGCGGTGGCGCTGACGGCCGGGATGACGGTGGAGCAGATGACGGCGCTGGACCTCGGTTACGCCCCGCCGTTCTCGCCGGTCTGGGACCCGGTCCTGGTGGCCGCCCGCAAGACGGTGGCGGCGGTGCGGGGCGCGGGAAGCTGACGAGGCCCCCGCGCCCGGAACAGGCCTGCGTCAGCGTGCGGTCTGCTCGTGCACGTACTCCACGAGCCGGGTAAGCGCGTCCGGGTCCATCGACGGCATGACGCCGTGACCCAGGTTGAAGATGTGGCCCTCGAGCCCCGCGGCGGCGTCCAGCACCTCGCGGGTCTTCTCCTCGACCGCCGGGGCCGGCGCGAACAGCACGGCGGGGTCCAGGTTGCCCTGGAGCGCCTTGCCGGGGCCGACGCGGCGGGCGGCCTCGTCCAGCGGGACCCGCCAGTCGACGCCGACGACGTCCGCCCCGGCCTCGCCCATCAGCCCGAGCAGCTCGCCGGTGCCGACGCCGAAGTGGATGCGGGGGACGCCGTACGGGGCGACGGCGTCGAAGACCTTCGCGGAGGCGGGGAGCACGGCGCGGCGGTAGTCGGCGGGGGCCAGGGCGCCGACCCAGGAGTCGAAGAGCTGGACGGCGGAGGCGCCGGCCTCGATCTGGACCTTGAGGAAGGCGCCGGTGATCTCGGCGAGCCGGTCCACGAGGTCCGCCCACAGCCGCGGGTCGCCGTACATCATGGCCTTGGTGCGCTCGTGGTTGCGCGAGGGGCCACCCTCGACGAGGTAGCTGGCGAGGGTGAAGGGGGCCCCGGCGAAGCCGATGAGCGGGGTGGCGCCCAGCTCGGCGGTGAGCATCCCGATGGCCTCGGTGACGTACGGGACGTCCTCGGGGGTCAGGTCGCGCAGCCGGGCCAGGTCGGCGCGGGAGCGGATCGGCTCGGCGATGACGGGGCCGACGCCGGGCTTGATGTCGAGGTCGATGCCGATGGCCTTGAGGGGGACGACGATGTCGCTGAAGTAGATCGCGGCGTCGACCTTGTGGCGGCGTACGGGCTGCAGCGTGATCTCGGTGACCAGCTCCGGCATCATGCAGGAGTCGAGCATCGCGATGCCCTCGCGGACCTTCAGGTACTCGGGCAGCGAGCGCCCCGCCTGCCGCATGAACCAGACCGGCGTGTGCGGCACGGGTTCGCGCCGGCAGGCCTTCAGGAACGCCGAGTCGTAGGTGGCGTCGTTGCTGGCGGCGGTCGTCGTCTGCTGGCCCGAAGGGCGGTCGTTGGCACTCACGCACCGAATCTTCGCACGCGTGGTGAAGGAGCCCGGCGTCGCACGGGTGTCTCTCCCTGCGCCAGGCCCGCGTTCCGCCTACTCTTCCCGGCATGGCTCCGGCTCAGGGACAATTTTCCGAACATTCCGATGGCGCTGACGGCAAGGACAGTGCGGAGGGTCCTCCCGTCCCGCCCGCGTTCCGCTCGGCGGTCGACGCGTTGCGCTCCGCGCGGCTCCGCCCGGAGCTGGAGGTGGAGACCACGCGGCCGCCGAAGCGCCTGGCGCCCCACGCGTACGCCCTGGAGGCGGCGGTGGTCGACGGCGAGGACGATCTCGCGGACGGTCGGCTCGTCCTGCTGCACGACCCGGCGGGCCACGACGCCTGGCAGGGCGCCTTCCGGCTGGTGACGTTGGTGCGGGCGGAGCTGGAGCCGGAGATGGCCGCAGATCCGCTGCTGCCGGAGGTGTGCTGGTCCTGGCTGACCGGGGCGCTGGACGCGCGCGGATTGTCGTACGGGGAAGCCGGAGGGACGGTGACACGCGCCGGATCGCACTACTTCGGCGCGCTCTCCGCGCGCCGTCCGGCGACGCAGATCGAGATCCGGGCCTCGTGGACGCCGCGCGAGGGGCGCGGCGGGGTGCCGGATGCGGCGTCGCACCTGATGGCCTGGGGTGATCTGCTCTGCCAGATCGCGGGGCTGCCGCCGTCGGACCCGGCGGACGCGACGGTGGTGACGCTGCCGCAGCGGCGCGGGCCGCAGGTTCCGTAACACCCCGTCACCCATTTCGCACACATGCCGACTCTCTTTTCGTACAATCGATCGCGCGTCCTATTTGCCCGAATTGTTACTCACCAAATCGTGATCTTCCTCTAAAGGAGGACGGGTCTGCTGCCGAAGAGGTCAATGACCCTTCAAGCACGGTTCGCCCCGGCTTCATCCCCCGAGCCGGCCCCCGTCCCGCCACTCCCCCCAGGAGGCCTGGTGTCCGTTCTCCTTGAGCAGCCCGCAAGCCTGGTCGCCTACCGCCCGAACAAGCCGACGGCCATGGTCGTCGTGGCCGACCCGCGCGTCCGTTCCACCGTCACCCGCCATCTGTGGGCCCTCGGAGTACGTGACGTCATCGAGGCGTCGTCCATCGCGGAGGCACGTCCCCGCGTCGGCAACCCGCGCGACATCTGCATTGCCGACGTCCACCTGCCCGACGGTTCCGGGCTGACCCTGCTGTCCGAGACCCGCGCCGCAGGCTGGCCGAACGGTCTCGCCCTCTCTGCCGCCGACGACATCGGCGCCGTTCGCAACGCCCTCGCGGGCGGCGTGAAGGGCTACGTCGTCACCGGCACCCGAACCAACATCGGCCACCCCACCCGCCCCGGCGTCGCCCCCATCGGTGCCAACGCCGCCCGTATGCACCGCCGGCCCCCCGGTTCCCCGAGCCACCCGGGCGGCTACCGCGAACTGTCCGGACGTGAGGTGGAGGTGCTCCGCCTGGTCGCCGAAGGCCAGTCCAACAAGGCCATCGGCGTCTCGATGGGCCTCTCCGCCCTGACCGTCAAGTCCCACCTCGCCCGCATCGCCCGCAAGCTCGGCACCGGAGACCGCGCGGGCATGGTCGCCGTCGCCCTGCGGACGGGCATCATCCACTGACCCCCACCCCCGCCGGGACGTGCACCGATGCGTCTCCGGCCGGAATACGCGCATGGCCACCCGTCGACGGAACGTTCCGTCGACGGGTGGCGCGTATACACAGATACCCTTGGCGCGTGACCGACGCCCAAGAGACCGCAGCAGACAGTTCACTGCGAACCACCGGGGGCGCTCCCCCGGACGACGTCGCCCCGGCGCCGATCCCCTTGCTCGAACCTCGCGAGGGCATCCCCCCGGTGGTGGCCTCCGACGACGCCCTCGCCCGGGTGATCGCGGCCTTCGCCGCGGGCACCGGACCGGTGGCCGTCGACGCCGAACGCGCCTCCGGCTACCGCTACGGGCAGCGCGCCTACCTCGTACAGCTGCGCCGCGACGGCGCGGGCAGCGCGCTCATCGACCCGGTCGGCTGCCCCGACCTCACGGGACTGTCCAGCGCCCTGACCGGCACCGAGTGGATCCTGCACGCCGCCACCCAGGACCTGCCCTGCCTGCGGGACATAGGCATGGCTCCCACCTCGCTCTTCGACACCGAGCTGGCCGGACGGCTCGCGGGCTTCCCGCGCGTCGGCCTCGGCGCCATGGTGGAGGGCGTCCTCGGTTACGCCCTGGAGAAGGGCCACTCCGCCGTCGACTGGTCCACCCGCCCGCTGCCCGAGCCCTGGCTGCGGTACGCGGCGCTCGACGTGGAGCTCCTGATCGACCTGCGCGACGCGCTGGAGGACGAGCTGGAGCAGCAGGGGAAGCTGGAGTGGGCCCGGGAGGAGTTCGACGCCATCGCCTCGGCGCCGCCCGCCCCGCCCCGCAAGGACCCCTGGCGGCGCACTTCGGGCATGCACAAGGTGCGCCGCCGCCGTCAGATGGCGGTCGTCCGCGAGCTGTGGAACGCCCGGGACCAGGTGGCCCAGCGCCGCGACGTGTCCCCCGGCAAGGTGCTGGGCGACGCCGCGATCGTCGAGGCCGCACTGGCCCTGCCCGCCAACGTGCAGGCGCTCACCGCACTGCCGGGATTCGGCCACCGCATGGGCCGCCGTCAGCTGGAGCAGTGGCAGGCGGCCGTGGAGCGGGCGAAGGCGCTGCCGGAGTCGGAGCTGCCGCAGCCCGGCCAGCAGCCCGCCGGGCCGCCACCCCCGCGGTCCTGGGCCGACAAGGACCCGGCGGCCGCGGCCCGGCTCTCGGCGGCCCGCGCCGCCGTCTCCGAGCTGGCCGAGCGGCTCCACATGCCCCAGGAGAACCTGATCACCCCGGACACCGTGCGCCGGGTCTGCTGGGAGCCGCCGAAGACCCTGACCCCGAGCGCCGTCGAGGACACGCTCGCGGCGTACGGGGCCCGGAACTGGCAGATCGAGCAGGTCGGCCCCCTGCTGGTCCGGGCGCTCGGCACCGGCGCCTGACCTCCTGCGCGGAAGACACCCCCGGTCACCGGCCGGGGGTTTTCCGCTGTCCGGACCCCGTCCGGAGCCCGCCCGGACCCGCCCGGACCCTGTTCGCGGTCCGAACCGATGGTCGAAATCGCGCCAGGTTCCAGGCCTCTTCGTGCGTCTCACAGACGCTCCGGCGGGCACCGGAGCGATGTGACCTTCGACGCTCCGGCCACGGGGGGTGGGCAGTCTGGTTACCCGCAAGTAGCATGAGGGCAGGCGGTGCGCCCCACGGGCGTGCCCCGCAGCAGTGCCATCCCGCACCCTGGAGGAGAGCCATCGTGCCTCGTACCATCCGGGACGTCGTCTTCGTCGACGGCGTCCGCACCCCGTTCGGCAAAGCGGGCCCGAAGGGCATCTACCACGAGACCCGCGCCGACGATCTCGTCGTGAAGGCCATCCGGGAGCTGCTGCGCCGCAACCCGGACCTGGACCCCAAGAAGATCGACGAGGTCGCCATCGCCGCGACCACGCAGATCGGCGACCAGGGCCTCACCCTCGGCCGTACCGCCGGAATCCTGGCCGGTCTGCCGCAGTCCGTCCCCGGCTACTCGATCGACCGCATGTGCGCGGGCGCGCTGACCGCCGTCACCTCGACGGCCGGTTCCATCGCCTTCGGCGCGTACGACGTCGTCGTGGCCGGTGGCGTCGAGCACATGGGCCGCCACCCGATGGGCGAGGGCGTCGACCCGAACCCGCGGTTCGTGTCGGAGAAGCTGGTCGACGAGTCCGCCCTGTTCATGGGCATGACGGCGGAGAACCTGCACGACCGCTACCCGACGATCACCAAGCAGCGCGCCGACGCCTACGCGGTGCGTTCGCAGGAGAAGGCCGCCAAGGCGTACGCCAACGGCAAGATCCAGCAGGACCTCGTGCCGGTGTCGGTGCGCCGCACCAACGCCGAGGCCGGTGAGACGGGCTGGGGCCTGGTCACCGCCGACGAGCCGATGCGTCCGGGCACCACCATGGAGTCCCTGGCCGGCCTCAAGACCCCCTTCCGCGCCCACGGCCGCGTGACGGCCGGTAACGCCGCGGGGCTCAACGACGGCGCCACCGCCTCCCTGCTCGCCGCCGAGGACGTCGCCCGCGAGCTGGGCCTCCCGGTCAAGATGCGCCTCGTCTCCTACGCCTTCGCGGGCGTCGAGCCGGAGGTCATGGGCTACGGCCCCATCCCGGCGACCGAGAAGGCGCTGGCCCAGGCCGGTCTGACGATCTCCGACATCGGTCTCTTCGAGATCAACGAGGCGTTCGCCGTGCAGGTGCTCGCCTTCCTGGAGCACTACGGCATCGCCGACGACGACGCCCGCGTGAACCAGTACGGCGGCGCCATCGCGTACGGCCACCCGCTCGCCTCCTCCGGTGTCCGGCTCATGACGCAGCTGGCCCGGCAGTTCGAGGAGCAGCCCGAGGTCCGCTACGGCCTGACGACGATGTGCGTCGGCTTCGGCATGGGCGCGACGGTCGTCTGGGAGAACCCGCACTTCAACGCTGACGGAGGCAACAAGTGAGCTCCACCACTGAGCTTCTGAAGGGTGCGGCCGAGCTGTTCCCCGGCGAGGTCGTCACGCAGGCGCACGTACGCCACCTGGACCTGCCGTCCGGTGCCGGTCGCTTCGCCCTCATCACGCTGGACAACGGCCTGGACCACACCAAGCCGACCACCTTCGGACCGCAGTCGCTGGCGAACCTGGACGCCGCGATCGACCAGGTCGAGAAGGAGGCCTCCGACGGCACCATCACCGGTGTCGGCATCACCGGCAAGCCGTTCATCTTCGCCGTCGGCGCCGACCTCAAGGGCGTCGAGCTGCTCGACCGCCACGAGGACGCGCTCGCGATCGGCAAGGGCGGCCACGACGTCTTCCGCCGTCTCTCCGGCCTCGCGGTCCCGACGTTCGCCTACTACAACGGCGCGGCGATGGGCGGCGGTGTCGAGGTCGGCCTGCACTGCGCCTACCGCACCGTCTCCACCGCGATCCCGGCGTTCTCGCTGCCCGAGGTCTTCCTCGGCCTGGTCCCCGGCTGGGGCGGCTGCGCACTGCTCCCCAACCTGATCGGCGCGGACCGCGCGGTCTCGGTGATCATCGAGAACTCGCTCAACCAGAACCGACAGCTCAAGGGCAAGCAGGTCCACGAGCTCGGGATCGCGGACGCGATCTTCGAGGGCGCGGACTTCCTGGAGCAGTCGCTGATCTGGACCGCGGCCGTCCTCAAGGGCGAGCTCGCCGTCGAGCGCCCCGAGGTCGACCGCGGTGACGCCTGGGACGCGGCCGTCGCCCGCGGCCGGGCCATCGCGGACTCCAAGGTGCACGGTGCGGCCCCGGCCGCGTACCGCGCCCTGGACATCATCGCGGCGGCGAAGGACGGCGACCTGTCCGCCGGCTTCGACGCCGAGGACCAGGCGCTCGCGGACCTGATCATGGGCGGCGAGCTGCGCAGCGGCATCTACGCCTTCAACCTGGTCCAGAAGCGCGCCAAGCGCCCGGCCGGTGCCCCGGACAAGAGCCTGGCCCGCCCGGTCACCAAGGTCGGCGTCGTGGGGGCGGGCCTGATGGCCTCGCAGCTCGCGCTGCTGTTCCTGCGCCGCCTGGAGGTCCCGGTCGTCCTCACGGACATCGACCAGGAGCGTGTCGACAAGGGTGTGGGCTATGTCCACGCCGAGATCGAGAAGCTGCTCGGCAAGGGCCGCATCAACCAGGACAAGGCCAACCGCCTCAAGGGCCTGGTCTCCGGTGTCCTCGACAAGGCCGAGGGCTTCGCGGACGCCGACTTCATCATCGAGGCCGTCTTCGAGGAGATCGGCGTCAAGCAGCAGGTGTTCGCGGAGGTCGAGGCGGTCGCCCCGGCGCACGCGATCCTCGCCACCAACACCTCCTCGCTCTCGGTGACCGAGATGGCGTCGAAGCTGAAGAACCCCGAGCGGGTCGTCGGCTTCCACTTCTTCAATCCGGTCGCGATCCTCCCGCTCCTGGAGATCGTCCGCGGCGAGCAGACCGACGACGCCTCGCTGGCGACGGCGTTCGGCGTGGCCCGCAAGCTGAAGAAGACCGCGGTCCTGGTGAAGGACGCCCCGGCGTTCGTCGTCAACCGCATTCTCACCCGCTTCATGGGCGAGATCCAGAACGTCATCGACGAGGGCACTCCGGTCGAGGTCGCGGAGAAGGCCGTCGAGCCGCTCGGCCTGCCGATGTCCCCGCTGGTGCTCCTGGAGCTGGTCGGTCCGGCCATCGGCCTGCACGTCTCCGAGACCCTGAACCGCGCCTTCCCGGAGCGCTTCACCGTCTCGCAGAACCTCGCGGCGGTCGTCAAGGCCGGCAAGCGCGGCTTCTACGTCTACGACTCCGGCGCGCCGGTCCTCGACCCCGAGGTCGCCGCCCTCCTCAAGCAGGGTGACACCGTCCTCACCGAGGAGCAGACCCGCGACCGCGTGCTCGACGCCGTGGCGCAGGAGATCGGCCTGATGCTGGACGAGGGCGTCGTCGCCGAGGCCCAGGACATCGACCTGTGCCTGATCACCGGCGCGGGCTGGCCCTTCCACCTGGGCGGCATCACGCCGTACCTGGACCGTGAGGGCGTCTCCCAGCGGGTGAACGGCAAGCCGTTCCTGGAGCAGGGCGTGGCGAGCGTGCCGGCCTAGTTCGGACGAGCGGTACGAGGGGCCGTGCGGCGAGCTGTTCGCCGTACGGCCCCTCTCGCATGCGACCCGGCCGGCTGGGGCGCTCCTGACCTGCTGTGACACCAGGACCCCGTTTCGGCCGTCCGGAGGATTCCCATGCGCGCCACCGTTCGCGGCGTTGCCCTCACCGGCGCGGCGCTCCTGGCCGTGGTGGTCGCCGCAGGGGCGTGGGTGCTGTCCGCGGGAGGCCCGGACGCTCCGTCGGTGGGCCCGCCGAAGACCTTGCGGATCATCACCTGGAACTCTGCGGAGAGGCGGGCGGGGAACGGGGCCAGTTGGGCTACTGCCCCCTGCGGGACCGTCCCGGCGAGGAACCGCGCGTCCGGGAACTGGTCGCGACGGTGCGGGAGTTCGTTCGCGGGGAGGACCGGCCCGCCGTCCTCACCGGTGACTTCAACCGGAACTCCGGCGCACCGCAGCTGGACCCGCTCGTCTCGTCGTTCTCGGTCTGCCCGGGGGGGGGCGGACGGGAGCGGCCGGGGCGCGGTGAGGGCCCCTCCGGAGTGCCGTGCTGGCGGATGTTGAGGAAGAACAGCGTGACCCACGGTGCGGCCGCCAGGGAGTAGACCTCCGCGAGTCCGCCGTCCGCGGTCTGCCAGGTGCCGCTGGTCCAGGCCGCGGTGCGATCGCCGAGCACCATCGTGGCGTAGGCCGCCTTCAGGCCGTTCCGGCGTGCCTTCCCGTGCGCCTCGCGGTCCGCGACCACGGGCTCCGTCGACCAGGGGCGGGGGTTCTCGCCCTGGGCGTCCCCGCCGGTGAGGTCGACGAGGTAGTCGACGCGCACCCGCTCATCAGGCTCGGAGGCCTGGTTGAAGACAGCCCGTTCGGTCCCTCCCACGGCGTCGGCTGTGGTGAGCAGGAAAGTGATCTTCATCTGGTCTCTCAGCCGGCTTCCGGCATCGGGGTGCACGTGACGCGGAGGTTGCCCGCCGAGGTGTAGCGGGGCTGGACGAGGAGCGGCCGCCGGCCGGGAGGGGCGATCACGGTGGTACGCATGGCGAAGACCCGCAGGGGGTGGCGTACGTCGTGCAGGCGGCGGCCGAGCCGGAGCCTGGCACCGGACGCGCCGCACACCACCACGTCCCCATGCCCGGGCCTGGTCCGCCGGGGCTCCATGCGGATCCAGATGTCGTCACATCCCTCACCAGAGGCTTCACCGCTGTGAGGGGTCGACGCCCGAACGCCGTGCTCCGGCAGCACGGGCAGGGGCCCTGCCCGACCCGCTCCGGCCCTCCCGTTGCCGGATCAGGTGTTCTATAGTGCTCGGTCAGTCACACATTCACGGACCGGTCCCACCCCCCACCCGAGTCCCCCGCACTCCGCCCCGCCCGGGCAATGAGATTTGAGGACTCGCGCAGGATGAGCCACGACGCCATGGCACCGGACGACCACGACGAGACGACACCCGGCCCCCGCGCCTCCCGACGCGCGCCGAAACCGCGCAAGCGCCGCCGCGGCCTCAAGATCACACTCGGTGTACTGCTCGTTCTGCTGCTCGCGGGCGGCGGCACCGTCTACTGGCTCTACAGTCAGCTCGACGGCAACATCAAGGGCGTCGACATCGACAAGGCGCTCGGCGAGGACCGCCCGGAGAAGCTTCCCACCAGTGGGCAGAACCTGCTGGTCCTGGGCTCGGACTCGCGGGCCGGGGCGGAGAACAAGGAGCTGGGCGGCGGCGGGAACGTGAGCGGTGCCCGCTCCGACACCGCTCTGGTGGTCCACATACCCGAGGGCCGCTCGAAAGCCGTCGCCGTCTCCATACCGCGTGACACCCTGGTGACCCGGCCCGAGTGCGTCGAGGACGGCGGATCGAGGGTGCCCGCCAAGGACCGCGTCATGTTCAACTCCGTCTACGCCCAGGTCGGTCCGGTCTGTGTGGTGAAGACGGTGGAGAAGATGTCCGGCGTCCGCATCGACCACTACCTGGAGATCAACTTCGCCGGGTTCAAGGACCTGGTCGACGCCATCGGCGGCGTCACCGTCGACGTGCCGCAGGACATCGACGACAAGGCGAGCGGGCTGAACCTCACCGCCGGCCCGCAGAAGCTGAACGGCACCGAGTCCCTCGCGTACGTCCGGACCCGGCACGGCATCGGCGACGGCAGCGACCTCGGTCGCATCGGGCTCCAGCAGCAGTTCCTGATCGCCCTGCTGAGCGAGGTCAAGTCGCAGGACCTGCTGGGCAGTCCGGCGAGCTCCTACAAGATCGCCAATTCGGCCACCAAGTCGCTCACCACCGACTCGGGCCTCGCCTCGCTCACCTCGCTGGCGGAGTTCGGTCGCTCGATGAACGGCGTCGACCCGGCATCGATGGAGACCATCATGCTGCCGGTGGCGTACGACAAGGCCGACCCGAACCGCGTGGTCGCGGCCGAGCCGCAGGCCGGTCAGCTGTGGAAGGCGATCCGCGAGGACACCGCGATCCCCGAGGAAGCGAAGAAGTCCCCCGCCACCGGCGGCTGACGGCCCATCGCGCCGCTCCCCGTGGCACCCTGCCGGGATGAGCGAGGACGCGGTGGTACTGGTGATCGTGGACGGAGCCAACGTGGTCGGGTCCGTGCCCGACGGCTGGTGGCGGGACCGGCGCGGGGCGGCGGAGCGGCTGCGGGACTCCCTGGTCCCGTACGCGAGGGACGGGCTGCCGGGACTGCCCGGTCCCGCCCGGATCGTGCTCGTCGTCGAAGGGGCCGCCCGGGGCGTCGAGTCCGTCCCCGGTGTCGAGGTCGCCCCGGCCCCCGGCAGCGGTGACGACCTGATCGCCGGACTGGCGGCGGCCGCCGCCCCGGAGCACGGCTGCGTCGTCGTCACCGCCGACCGCGGACTGCGGCATCGGGTCGAGGCGTACGGGGCCCGGTGCGTGGGGCCCCGTACGGTACGGCCCTAGCGGCCCCGCCTGCCCAGCAGGCTGTGGGAACGCCCGTACGCGATGTAGATCACCACGCCGAGCGCCATCCAGACGGCGAACCGGAACCAGGTCTCCACCGGCAGATTGAGCATCAGCCAGACCGAGGCGGCCACCGAGGCGATCGGCAGCACCGGCACCCATGGGGTACGGAAGGCGCGGGGCAGGTCGGGGCGTGTGCGGCGCAGGACCAGGACGCCGAGGGCGACGACGACGAACGCGAAGAGCGTGCCGATGTTCACCAGGGTGGCCAGCTCGTCGATGCTCGTGAACCCGGCGATGATCGCGATCAGTACGCCGAGCAGGATCGTCGGGCGGTACGGGGTGCGGAAGCGCGGGTGCGTCTTGGAGAAGAAGCGCGGCAGCAGCCCGTCGCGGCTCATCGCGAAGAAGACCCGGGTCTGGCCGAGCAGCAGGATCATGCAGACCGTGGTCAGGCCGACCGCCGCTCCGAAGCTGATCACGCCCGCGTAGAACGGGTGGCCGGTGGCTTTGAAGGCGTCCGCGAGCGGGGCGCTGACGGAGAGTTCGCTGTAGTGCTGCATGCCGGTGACCACGATCGAGACCGCCACGTAGAGCACCGTGCAGATGATGAGCGAACCGAGGATGCCGCGCGGCATGTCGCGTTGGGGCAGCTTGGTCTCCTCGGCCGCTGTGGCCACCACGTCGAAGCCGATGAAGGCGAAGAAGACGATGGAGGCGGCCGTGAAGATGCCCATGATGCCGAAGTTGGTGGGCTCGTAGCCGAAGATCAGCTGCACCAGCGGGGCGTCCCAGCCGGAACCGGCGGGCTGCTTCTCGGCCGGGGGGATGAAGGGTTTGTAGTTCTCGGCCTTGATGAAGAAGAGCCCCGCGATGATCACGATGAAGACCACGCCGAGCTTGATGGCCACGACGACCGCGGTGACCCGGGCGGAGAGCTTCATGCCGACGACCAGGATGACGGTCAGGACGAGCACCAGGACGAAGGCCAGCAGATCGAAGCCGAACCCCTCCGCCACATCGGGGCCTGACAGCACCTCGGGCATCGTCCAGTCGACGTTGTCCATCAGCGAGCGGACGTAGCCGGACCAGCCGACCGCGACCACCGCCGTGCCCAGTGCGAACTCCAGCACCAGGTCCCAGCCGATGATCCAGGCCACCAGCTCGCCGAGCGACGCGTACGAGAACGTGTACGCCGAGCCGGCGACGGGGACGGTGGAGGCGAATTCGGCGTAGCAGAGCGCGGCCAGGGCACACACGACGCCCGCCGCGACGAACGCGAGTGCGGTCGCGGGTCCTGCCGTCTCCTTGGCGACCTTGCCCGTGAGGACGAAGATGCCGGTACCGATGATGACACCCACGCCGAAGACCGTGAGGTCCACGGCGGAGAGGGACTTCTTGAGCGCGTGTTCCGGCTCCTCGGTGTCAAGGATCGACTGCTCGACGGATTTGGTGCGGAACATGCCTTTTCCGCGGGGTGGTGTGACCTGCGCGCTCACCTGCATACCTCCACGCACTCGTTGTGCACGCCATGATTGGGAGCCGGTCGGCGCAGGGACGCGCCATCTGGCCCGCTTCATGCGAATGGGCCGGGAGAACCACCCGTACAGGGGCGGTTCTCCCGGCCCGTCGGCCATACGGAGAGGTACGCGGGTCAGTCGCGGGCGGGCTCCACCGCGCGGCTCTCGAAACGGCCGTCCAGTTTGGCGACCAGGCCGGTGACCTGGCGGGCGATGTCCGGCGCGGTCAGTCCGATCTCGGCCATGACCTCGCCGCGGGAGGCGTGGTCGAGGAAGACCGGCGGGATGCCGAAGTCACGCAGCGGTACGTCGACGCCGGCGTCGCGCAGGGCCTGGGCGACGGCGGAGCCGACACCTCCGGCGCGGCTGTTGTCCTCGACGGTGACGACGACGCGGTGGCGCTCGGCGAGCGGGGCGAGCGCCTCGTCGACCGGTTTGACCCAGCGCGGGTCGACGACGGTGCTGGAGATGCCCTGGGCGTCCAGCAGGTCGGCGATCTCCAGGCACATCGGGGCGAGCGCGCCGACGGAGACGACCAGGACGTCGGGGCGGGCGGCCTTCGGCTCGCGCAGGACGTCCATGCCGCCGACCCTGCCGACGGCCTTGACCGCCGGGCCTACCGCTCCCTTGGAGAAGCGGACCACGGTGGGCGCGTCGTCGACGGCGACGGCCTCACGCAGCTGGGCACGGACCTGGTCGGCGTCGCGCGGAGCGGCGATGCGGAGGGTGGGCACGCACTGGAGGATCGACATGTCCCACATGCCGTTGTGCGAGGCGCCGTCCGTGCCGGTGATGCCGGCCCGGTCCAGGACGAAGGTGACGCCGCACTTGTGCAGGGCCACGTCCATCAGGACCTGGTCGAAGGCGCGGTTGAGGAAGGTCGCGTAGACCGCGAAGACCGGGTGGAGGCCACCGGTGGCGAGGCCCGCCGCGGAGACCGCGCCGTGCTGCTCGGCGATGCCGACGTCGTAGATCCGGTCCGGGAAGGCCTCCTCGAACTTGCCGAGGCCGACGGGCTGGAGCATGGCCGCGGTGATCGCGACGATGTCCTCGCGCTCGTGGCCGAGCTTGACCATCTCCTCGCCGAAGACGGAGGTCCAGTCGAGGCCGGAGGTGGAGATCGGCAGACCGGTGTCCGGGTGGATCTTGCCCACCGCGTGGAAGCGGTCGGCCTCGTCCTGGAGGGCCGGGGTGTAGCCGCGGCCCTTCTCGGTGAGGCAGTGCACGATGACCGGTCCGCCGAAGCGCTTGGCGCGCTGGAGCGCGGACTCCAGGGCCTCGATGTCGTGACCGTCGATGGGGCCGACGTACTTCAGGCCGAGGTCCTCGAACATGCCCTGCGGGGCGATGAAGTCCTTCAGGCCCTTCTTGGCGCCGTGCAGGGTCTCGTAGAGCGGGCGGCCGACGACGGGCGTGCGCTCCAGGATGTCCTTGCCCCGGGCCAGGAACCGCTCGTAGCCGTCGGTGGTACGCAGGGTGGCGAGGTGGTTGGCCAGGCCGCCGATGGTGGGAGCGTACGAGCGCTCGTTGTCGTTGACGACGATGACCAGCGGGCGGTCCTTGGCGGCGGCGATGTTGTTCAGCGCCTCCCAGGCCATACCGCCGGTGAGCGCGCCGTCACCGATGACCGCGACGACGTGGTCGTCCTTCTTCAGGACCTCGTTCGCCTTGGCCAGGCCGTCGGCCCAGCCGAGGACACCGGAGGCGTGGCTGTTCTCGATGATGTCGTGCTCGGACTCGGCACGGGAGGGGTAGCCGGAGAGGCCGCCCTTGCTCTTGAGCCGGGAGAAGTCCTGGCGGCCGGTGAGCAGCTTGTGGACGTAAGCCTGGTGGCCGGTGTCCCACAGCACCTTGTCCTGCGGCGACTCGAATACCCGGTGCAGGGCGATGGTGAGCTCGACGACGCCCAGGTTGGGTCCGAGGTGTCCGCCGGTCTTGGACACCGCGTCCACGAGGAAGGTGCGGATCTCCTCCGCGAGCTCCTCCAGCTCACCGAGGCTGAGCCGGTCCAGGTCGCGCGGTCCCTTGATGCGGGTCAGCAGATCCACCCGTGCCTCCTTGCGTTTGAGCTGATCGAGCGTGCCGATCCGATGAGTCTAATGTTCCACTACCGGGCCTGGGCAGCGGGAGCCTGTGTTCGAACGCGGCCGGCGGGGACGCGCAGGTGCCCGGCACCCCCCTGGGGCGCCGGGCACCTGCGCGGATCCGCGGTCAGGCGCGGCCTGCGGTCTTCTGGGTCTTACGAGTGACGGAGTCGATGACGACCGTGGCCAGCAGCACGGCGCCGGTGACCATGTACTGGATCGGCGTGGCGATGCCTTCCAGCGACAGTCCGTACTGGATCGAGACGATCACCATGACACCGAGCAGCGCGTTCCACGTGCGGCCGCGGCCGCCGAAGAGGCTGGTGCCGCCGATGACGGCCGCCGCGATGACGTTCATCAGCAGGTCGCCGGTGCCGGAGCCCTGGTTGGCCGCCGCGATCTTGGAGGCCCAGAACAGGCCGCCGATCGCCGCGAACGTACCGGCGATGGAGAAGACGGAGATCCGGATCGCCGTGACGTTGATACCGGCACGCCGGGAGGCCTCGACGCTGCCGCCGAGCGCGAAGATCTTCCGCCCGTAGGCCGTGCGGCGCAGCAGGAAGTCCGTACCGACCAGGACGATCAGGAAGAGGACCAGGGCCAGCGGCAGGCCGCGGTACTGGTTGAACATGTACGCCGCGGCGAACGCGAACACCGCGAGGACGCCGGTGCGCACGGCGATGTCGGCGATCGGCCGGGACGGGATGCCCGCGGCCTCCCGGCGCCGGGTGTCCAGGAAGGCGGCCGCGAAGTAGCCGATGACCGCGACGGCGGCGAGTCCGTAGGCGGCCGCGACGTCGGTGAAGTAGTACGTGGTCAGCTTGCCGACCACCCCGTCGCCGTCCAGGTTGATGGTGCCGGAGTCGCCGAGCAGCTGGAGCATGAAGCCGAGCCAGAACAGCAGGCCGGCCAGGGTGACGGCGAAGGCCGGTGCGCCGATCCGGGCGAAGAAGAAGCCGTGGACGGCGCCCATCACCGCGCCGCTGACGACGGCGACGAGGATCGCCAGCCACTCGTTCATGCCCTGGGTGACGCTGAGCACCGCGACGAGGGCGCCGGAGACACCGCTGACCGAGCCGACCGAGAGGTCGATCTCGCCGAGCAGCAGGACGAAGATGATGCCCACGGCCATCATGCCGGTGGCCACCATGCTGGTGGCGATGTCGCTGATGTTCTTCGCGGAGAGGAACTCGGAGTTCATGCTCTGGAAGACGATGGCGATGATCGCGAGGCCGACGACCACCGGGATGGAGCCCAGGTCGCCGCCGCTGATCTTGCGCTTGAACTCGGTGATGTAGCCGGCGAAGCCCTGCTCACGGATGAGCAGGCGGGGGTCGACGACCGTGGCGGCGCCGTCGGCCGCGTCCGGATTGCCGACCGGCGCGTCCGCCGGGGCGGCGGTCTTGTCCAGCGAGGTCGCGGACTTGTCGGTGGTCACTTGGAAACCTCCGCGTTGCGCGCCGCACGTCGGGTCACGGCGTTGTCCGTGGCGCCCGTGATGGCGGAGATGATCTCTTCCTGGGAGGTGGTCTTCACATCGAAGACACCGTTGTTCCGGCCCAGCCGGAGCACGGCGACCTTGTCGGCGACGGCCTTCACATCGGCCATGTTGTGGCTGATGAGGATGACCGCGTGGCCGCGCTCGCGCAGCCGCTCGACGAGGTCGAGGACCTGGGCGGTCTGCTCGACGCCGAGGGCGGCGGTCGGCTCGTCGAGGATGACGAGCTTGGGCTCACCGAGCATGGACCGGGCGATGGCCACCGTCTGGCGCTGGCCGCCGGAGAGCGAGGCGATCGGAATGCGGACGCTCGGGATGCGGATGGAGAGCGTGGACAGCAGCTCACGGGAGCGGCGCTCCATCTCCACCTCGTTCAGGATGCCGAACTTGCGCAGCTCCCGGCCAAGGTAGAGGTTGCCGACGACATCGATGTTGTCGCACAGCGCGAGGTCCTGATAGACGGTCGCGACGCCGAGGTTCTGGGCGTCGTGCGGCTTGTCGATCTGGACGGCCTTGCCCTCCCACTCGATGACTCCCTCATCGATGGGGTGCACTCCGGCGATCGTCTTGACCAGCGTTGATTTACCGGCGCCGTTGTCGCCCACCAGGGCGACCACCTCACCGGCGTGGACCTCAAGCTCTACATCGGTGAGTACCTGGACGGCACCGAATCGCTTGGAGACCCCTCGCAACGCCAACACGGGCGTAGCGGTCACGTGAACCATCTCCTTCGCCGCCTGACCGGCGGGGGATGCCGCGCCCGGGGGAAGGCGCGGCGGTCGAGCAGAAGAACAGAAAAAGGGGGGAAGCGTTCCGTCCGGCGCCCCGCCCGGTAGCGGGACGGTTGGTGGGCGGGACACCGGACAGGCTTCGTGGCGCGCGCGGGCCGGTGTGCGGCGGCGCGTGCGCGGCAGGGGTGCCGTGGCGCCTTCGCGAGGACGCGTCGGGCGTACGGCGGGGGGCATCCTGTCCGGCCGTGACCGGCGGGACGCCCCCTGGGGCCTACTTCAGGCCGATCTTGTCGCAGGCGGTCTTGTACTTGCCCGAGCAGATCTCGTCCAGCGTCCAGATGCCGTCCTTGATGACGGTGTCCTTGATGTTGTCCTTGGTCAGCGAGATGACCGGGACGAGGACCGTCGGGATGTCCTTCTGGCTGGCGTTGTCGACCTTCGAGGTGGCGATCGAGTCGAGCTTCTCGCCCTTGGCGAGCGCGACGGCCATCTCGGCGGCGACGACGCCCTCGGCCGGGTAGGACTTGTAGACGCTCATGAACTGCTCACCGGTGACGATGCGCTGCACGCCCGCCAGCTCGGCGTCCTGGCCGGTGACCGGGGGGAGCTTCGGCAGACCGGCGGCCTTCAGGGCGGTGATGATGCCGCCCGCCATGCCGTCGTTGGCGGAGTAGACGCCGTCGATCTTGTCCTTGCCGAGCGCGGTGATCGCCGCTTCCATGTTGGCGTTGGCGTTCTCCGGCTTCCACTCCTTGGTGTCGTACTCCTTGCCGTACTTCACCTTGCCGTCGAGCACCGACTTGGCGCCCTTCTTGAAGAGCTTGGCGTTCGGGTCGGTGATCGCGCCGTTCATCATCACGATCGTGCCGCCGTCGGCCTTGTCGCCCAGGGCCTCCAGCAGTGCGGTGCCCTGGGCGCGGCCGACCTCTTCGTTGTCGAAGGAGGTGTACGCGTCGATGGGGCCCTCGGCGAGGCGGTCGAACGCGACCACCGGGATGCCCTCGGCCTTGGCCTTCTTGATGCTGTTCTCGATCGCCTTGGCGTCCACCGCGCCGACGATGAGCGCGTCGACCTTGTTGGTGATCATGGTGTCGACCTGCTGCGCCTGGGTGGGCGCGTCCTGCTTGGCGTTGGCGTAGATGACCTTCGCCTTGCCGTCCGTGAGCTCGCCGATCTTCTTCTCGATGATCGGACGGTCGAACTTCTCGTAACGGGCCGTCTGGTTCTCGGGGAGGAGCAGACCTATCTTCAGGTCGTCGCCCTTCTTCTCCGAGCCCTGTTCGGCCTTGTCGCCGGACTCCTTGGCGCTCCCGCAAGCGGCCAGCGAGATCGCCATCGTGGTGGCGGCAACGGCAACGGCGGCACGACGCATACGCGTGTTCATTCTCGAACCTCCCTGACGAGGCCGCGACGTTGCGGCCGAGGTGGCTGGAAGTCAACTCGGCCGCAGCGCCAGCGTCAAGGAGTAAATCCTTAACGAGATGACAACGGTGCCATTCGTTATCTAAGTGAAGGCAGGAGTCGCTGCGGGGAGAGTGCTTTCCAAAAGGGTCGAATCCCCCATCTCGCTCAGCACGAGGGCCAGGGCGCCCAGCACCTCGGCACGGCCGCCCAGGGCCCCGGGGAGCACCGAGAGCTGCCGGGCGGCGCTGGGGATCGCGTAACGCGACACGGAGTCCCGTATGGGCCCCAGAACGAGCTCCCCGGCCTCCGCCAGCGAGCCGCCGAGCACGACCCGGCTGGGGTTGAGCAGGTTGCACAGGTTGGCGACACCGCTGCCTATGTGGCGGCCGACGTCGCCGATCACCCGGCGGCACCCCGGATCGCCCTCGCGGGCCAGCTGGACCACCCGTTCCATGGTGAGTCCGGGGCCGTGGCTGGGCTGGAGCAGGGGCAGGACGTAGCGCGCGGCGGTGAAGGTCTCCAGGCAGCCGCGGTTGCCGCAGCGGCAGACCGGGCCCGATTCGTCGAGCGTGATGTGCCCGATCTCGCCGGCCGTGCCGCCGGGGCCCCGGTAGATGGTCCCGTCGATCACCAGACCGGCGCCGACGCCGCTGGCCACCTTGATGTACGCGAGGTCCTTGACGCCCCGCCCGCTGCCCCAGACCAGCTCGCCCAGGGCCCCGAGGTTGGCGTCGTTGTCGACGTACACCGGGACGCCGAGGCGGCCGGAGAGTTCCTCGCTGGGGTTGATGCCCGTCCAGCCCGGCAGGATCGAGGTGGAGCCCAGCGTTCCGGACTCGACGTCGATGGGTCCCGGCACGCCGAGACCGACGCCGATGACCTTGTCCGGGCCGATCCCGGTCGCCTCGATCAGCCGCTTGACCAGCACTTCGGCCCGGTCGAAGCCCTCCGCGGAGGATGCGTCGACGTCCAGCGGCTCGGACTCCTCGGCCAGCACCTGGTGGGCCAGGTTGCCGACGGCGACCCGCAGGTGCGTGTGGCCGAAGTCGACCCCGATGACGATGCCCGCGTCGCCGCTGAGCGAGACGCTGCGGGCCCTGCGGCCGCCCGCCGAGGTGGGCGTCACCTCGACCGTTCCGCCGTCCTTCAGCTCCCGGACGATATTGGAGACCGTGGCTGCGGAGAGCCCGGTGCTCCGGGCGATCTCCGCCTGGGTGAGCGACCCCGCCATCCGTACGGCCCGTACGACCCGCTCCAGATTGGCCCTGTGCAGCGATGTCTGCGACCCGGGAGTCTCCATCGACTCATCCATGACGGTGACGTCGACGGTGATCTTCCCGCTCTTGCCGACCGTGACGACCTTGAAGTCGGACAGCTTGATGTCCAGGGCCCCGCTGTGCGCCTCG